>CBIHOZ010000050.1:0-40866 GCA_966211525.1 uncultured Chitinophaga sp.
AAACTTACCGTGATCGATAATGCCGGAGCGGCAGCATCAGATGAAGTAACGATCACTGTACTGGAAGACCCGGTTGATCCGATCGGAGCAGCAAAACTCTTTTCACCCAACGGAGACCTGACCAATGATACGTGGGTGGTAAAGAACATAACCATGATCGAAAGCTGTCCGATCCAAATCTTCAATCGTCTCGGAAAGAAAGTTTTTGAAGCCAATGCCTATGAGAACAACTGGGATGCGGTGTTGAATGGCAAACCTTTGGAAGAAGGTGATTACTACTACGTAATTCAATGCGGCAGTAGCAAAAAGTACTCTGGAGCGATCCGATTAATTCGTTGACCAATTCTAGCATGAAAAGACCTGTACCTACAATTACTACCCTGTTCTTTCTACTTCTGCTGATAAGTCAAACTGCTTTTGCACAGAACCCACCTGTGTTCAGTCAGTTTTTTGTCAATCCGTATCAGTTCAATCCTTCGTATGCTGCACATCGCGGCTATGCTGAAGCTAATTTGTTTTACCGCCGGCAGTGGCTTGATATAAACAATACCCCTACCGTTGGCGCACTGAATATACAAGCTCCGGTAGGACGAAACGTTTCACTTGGTCTCACGGCTTATTCCGACAAGACTATATTACTCAACACCACATCGGTACTCGCTACATTTGGTTACCGCATTCGCTTTACACAGAATCACAACCTTAACTTTGGTATATCAGCAGGGGCCGGCTTTAACTCGTTCGACTTCGCTGCGCTGGAAGACACGAGTGATCCTGCACTGGCGGGTATAACGCAGAACAATACTTTCATCAACGGGCAGTTCGGATTTAATTATCAGTTCAAGAACTTCAACATCGGTTTTGCCTTGCCTAAACTCTTTGACTCCAGGCCAAACAGCACAAAGGAATTTGATGATGTGAAGTTCAGTAAATTCGATAACCGCTTCGGTTCGGTGTCCTATACTTTTGATCTCGGCAGTGTAAAGGTCTCTCCCTATGTTATCTACCGATCGCTGGATCGAGCGCAAGACCAATGGGAAGGTCTACTTCATATATCCATTAAAGATGTAATCTGGGTTGGTGGCTCCTACCGCGATGGTTATGGCGTTACCGGATTTATAGGATTGAATATAAAGAGTCTGCTGCGTATAGGCTATGCGTATGAACGACCTACCGGAGATATATCCAGCGTAGCCGGCAATACCCATGAAATATACCTGGGTGCACGTCTGGGCCATCGTAACCGTGAAGATGAGATCTTCGCGCAGCAGGAGCATGACGATTCACTGAAAGCTATAGCAAAGGCGAACAAACTGAAAGCCGACACAACCACCAACAGGAAAATATATACTGATGCACCGCCGGAGACAAAACAGGAACCAGTTATAGCACAACAGGAACAACCGACTCCGCCGGTAGTACACAATGCTCCCCCTGTCAACACTGATACAACTCCGGAAAAAACATCGCCGGCACGAACTGAAGTAACTCCGGTTGAACAGCAACCTGAACCACGTGTTGAGCGA
Source organism: uncultured Chitinophaga sp. (assembly GCA_966211525.1). Lineage (GTDB taxonomy): Bacteria > Bacteroidota > Bacteroidia > Cytophagales > Cyclobacteriaceae > Ohtaekwangia. Next base: position 1,527 of record CBIHOZ010000050.1, read on the forward strand.
GAGGAAGAGAAGATCGAGGAAGAGCATCCTCCGGGTCACTATCTGGTACTGGGTGTATACCAGCATCCAGAAAACGCGCGCAAGCAGTTGAGTACACTTCGTACAAAAGGATTGACGCCATCTATACTCTACCAGGCCGAGAAGAACTATTACTATGTATATATACACTATTCACTGAACCGCCAGGAAGTAATTGACGAATGGAGGCGAATCCGTCAGCAAAATCAGTACTTCGGGGCTTGGATTTACACAGCCGTGAGCAAGTAATGAGTAAGTAATTCCACATTCTGCATACCCCAAAAATGGGTTTCGTTAAGGCACACGGAACCCATTTTTTTTGTAATTATTCGATTTTATTGCAAAAAGGCACGCACGATAGTTTTTTGGGCTTCCGAAAAGATTTATTAAAAAATCCAGTAGAAACGCTTACTAATTCGTTTTTTTCGGTATACATTTATATACGAAAACGTCACCGCGTTTTCAACTGTCTATAAAAGGTAACAAAATATTACATCCTATGGTTGGGCTTTTATCTGGATCTACGTATGTGGATTTTCCATCATGTCTGCCTATTCAAGAACCTGTATTCAAACAGGCTCCTTCAATCACTTTCTTAATATTACGTTATCCTCTTGCCAGCGTTCATGGCATAGCCAGCACAGCACTCGATCGGAAACAATTTCAAACCTTAAATACCATTATTTGAAACATTTCTAAAACCAAAAACAAATCCTCCAATGTCTATGTCTAAATGGCTTCTCAGTGGTGTGCTCAGCATGTGCTGCGTAACCACGCTCCTCGCCCAAACCCTATTATACGATAGCGGTTATTCACTTCGTAACAATCAACTTTCTCACTATTATAAGATGGTGAGCTGGGACGATAGTCAATTCAAGGAATTCAACTATCGTTCAGTGAATGGTTCGAACGCAGTGACTGAATTCATGAACTGGCGCGCTATATTTCCTCCGGGATATCAGAAGAACGGTCCGAACAAATATCCAATGATTGTTATGCTTCACGGAGCAGGAGAATCAGGAAGATCATGGCAAGGACACTATACTTATGCCGTTAGTGATGTTCGCTTCGACAACAACGGTCATAACCTTCTTCACGGTGGACAAGAACACCGCGATGCTGTAAACAGAGACCCTTCCAACTCCAGGGCATTTACGGGTATCGTAATTTTCCCGCAGGTGAATAACAGAGATGCCTGGGAAAACGGATGGAACAGCGGTGCACTGACACAGAATGAAAACATGGCGATCCGTGTGATCGAGTACATGGTAAATCAATACAACGCCGACATTAACCGCATTTATGTTCACGGTCTTTCCAATGGTGCAAAAGGTACCTGGGACTTCGTAGCGAAACGTCCTGATCTCTTTGCAGCGATGGCGCCTATGTCAGGTGTCGGAAGCAATCCTGATGTAATGACAACAACGTTGGTAACAACACCACTCTGGTTATTCCAGGGAAGCAATGATACCAACCCGAACCCTACATCCGCACAAAACATTATTAACCTGCTGACTTCTAAAGGAGGCAAACCCCGCTATACTTTATATCCGAACACCGGCCACGGCACCTGGTATGCTGCGTATGCAGAACCTGATTTCTTCTCATGGCTGCTCGCACAGGATAAAAGAAAGATATATGTATTTGGTGACGAGCCTGTATTCTGTCTCGGTGAAACCGTAAGACTTGGATTCTCTGCAGGCTTCCAGCAATATCAATGGACCTTCAACGGTGCTGATATACCAGGTGCTACTACACGCTACTATGAAGCAGGACAAGTAGGTACCTATACAGTTAAATTCAGAAGAAGCAACAATCAATGGTACGAATCGTTCGCGATCAACGTAACATCAAAACCAGCTTCTACTTTCTCACCTTCTTTGACCAACACTGGTTCAAAAGTACTTCCGATCGATATCAGCTCGAACAATGTAGTTGACCTTGTTGCTCCTACAGGCTATAGCGAATACTACTGGTATAAAAACGGATCACAGGTTGCTACGTCAACTTCAAATGTTCGTAATATATCTACCGGTGCCGGTGCATCCGGAACAGCAGGTTCCTATACGGTACGTGTGAAAGAACCAACAGGCTGCGCAAGCTTGCAGTCTAATGCTATAACGATGGTATATACTTCGCCACACGTAGGACCAACACCTCCAACACAAGCTGTTCCTACGGTAGTGTCATCCACACAGGTAAGTTTATCATGGACAGACTCTCCTACAGAAGAGTACTACGAGATCTGGAGAAACAGAAGAGCGGCCAATGGTTATTCATCTGAACCTTATAAACTCGTAGGCATCGTTGGCCAGAATACATTGGCGTACGTGGATGCAGGTTTGAGACCAAACGCCCAGTACTTCTTCCGCATCAGAGCCGTTGGTAACAACGATGGTCGTTTCTCAAATGAAAGACTGACTACAACTCAGGAAGACAACGTAGCACCTTCTGCTCCTGCCGATCTTGCTATCAGCAACAACGTAGGTGTACAGGCTACACTGTCATGGACGGCAGCTACAGATAACGACCAGGTAGCAAGCTATCAGATATTCCTGAACGCTGTACAGGTAGGTACATCTACTACAACATCATTTGCACTTACCAACCTGACACCTGGAGCCAGCTATACTGCAGAAGTGAAAGCGGTAGACGCACGTAACAACGTAGGTGCTGCTGGTTCTGTAGCATTTACTACACCGGAGCTCGGACTTGCTTATACCTATTGGGAATCTGAAAGCTCATTGTCAAGTTTAGCGACATTTGATTTTGGAGAAGCACCTGCAGAGACTGGTATCGTAAACAACTTCGATATAAGCGTAAGAAATCAGAATGACTTATTTGTATTCTCATTCGATGGCTATATCCAGATCGACCAGGTAGGTTCTTATACGTTCTATACATCTTCGGATGATGGTAGCCGACTCTATATCAACGGTACCATGGTAGTGGACAACGATGGTCTGCACGGAACACAGGAACGCAGCGGTAACTATAACTTTGCTACCACGGGTCGTCATGCTATAAAAGTTACCTTCTTCGAAAACGGAGGTGGCGAAGTACTTACCGTACAGTATGACCCTGCAGGAAGTGCACCGAAGCAAACTATACCAAACGATAAATTATTCCTGGGCAATGGCGGCAGCGGTGCGCGTGTAGCCAGCGAGGGAAGTATATCGTTATATCCGAACCCGGTTACCAGTACCCTGTCCGTTGATCTCTCTAACTTCTCGGCACAAACAATCACCATCTACGATCAGATCGGTAACCCGATCAAGAAGGTTCATGTTAACGGAGCGCAAGACATCCGGAACATCGAAGTTTCTGATCTGAAAGACGGTGCCTATATACTGGGAGTTGACTCGAAAAGAATCAGATTCATAAAGAAAAATTGATTTTTTATCCCGTCTGTTTTATAAAAACGCTGCCTTAACACGGCAGCGTTTTTTATTTCACACGTTTGATTACGCTAAAAACAAAGTATATATACTAACACACGGTCACACGATGAGTTTAAAAAAATAAAAAGTTACTTTTTTATTACATCAGTTATATATCGTTACTTTTGTAGGTCTATAACTGTTTAATGGCTTTATTCTCTATGTCCTTACCTAAGTCTCTTGCTGTGGCAATGGTATATCTTATTGCCGCGCTCTCCGCTCCTGTTTTTGCTCAATCGGTTATCCACTACGACAGTGGGTATACACTTCGGAACAATCAACTCAGTCACTATTACAAGATGGCAAGTTTTACAAACGAAGCTCGTTTTCGTGAGTATACTTACTGGAAAAGCAATGGCGCTGTTGTTGAAGAGTTTTTGAATTTCAGAGTAATGTTCCCCAACGGGTATAACAAGAAAGATACTGTTACCAAGTATCCCTTGATACTCATGTTGCACGGTGCCGGTGAATCCGGCCGCTCATGGGCGGGACGTTACGATTATACTCCGGAAGATCTGCAGTATGATAACAACAGTACCAACACAGCACATGCCGGCCCTTCGCATGCAGCGGCTATCGTAAAACCAGCTTCTGATCCGAAATCATTTCCCGGTATAGTCATTATGCCGCAGGTAAGTCACAGCGGTAGCTGGCAAAATGGTTGGGAAGATGGCAACCTTAGCGACAACATGCGCATGACCATCGGCATTGTCGAACACTTCATTAAAAACTATAATGTTGACCAGGATCGGGTTATCGTACACGGACTTTCCAACGGAGGAAAAGGTTCGTGGGATGCCGCAGCAAAACGACCTGACCTGTTCGCAGCAATGTTACCAATGTCAGGCGTAGGAACTAACAACGAAGCCATGTCAGATATACTGGTGACTATGCCTATATGGTTATTCCAGGGAGGTACCGATACAAACCCGAGACCACAAGCTGCACAAGATCTCATCGATGTACTGAAGAGTAAAGGCGCAGCTCCTATTTATACCCTGTACCCTACTTTAGGACATGGTACATGGACAACTGCCTATGCCGAGAACAACTTCTTCCCGTGGATAAAAGCGCAGAACAAAAAGAATATATATGTATTCGGAGGCGCTACTGAAATTTGTGAGAACGGTTCAATCAAACTTGGTTTCTCCGATGGCTTCCTCGGCTATCAATGGACTTACAACGGAACCGATATACCCGGGGCTACCACGCGTTTCTATACGTTGAATCAAACCGGTATATATACTGTTAAATTCCAGAGACGCAACGGTAAATGGGCCGAATCATATCCGGTTAACATAACGCCTAAATCTGCATCAACCTTATCTCCTACTCTTGCCAATACAGGTACACGTATTCTTCCGATCGATTTTAACGGTGCGAAGAATGATACGCTGAAACTTACTGCGCAGGAAGGATTCTCAACATACTACTGGTATAAAGACGGAACGCCATTTGATACCACTACTACAAGAACAAAGATTGCATACTTCCTGAATGCTTCCGGTACAGCGGGTACAACGGCTGAAGCCGGTAGCTATGCTGTGAAAGTACGCGAGAGCTCAGGCTGTTTAAGTTTATTGTCTGCTCCGATAACGGTAAGCTATATTAACCCGCACGTTCTGCCAACAGCTCCTACGGTAGCAACCAACGGCATTACTGCAGTATCTGAAACAGAAGCAAGAATCTCATGGACGGATAACTCCACAAACGAAGAATACTTCGAGATCTGGAGAAACCGTAACAACGCAAACGGCTATACCAGCGAACCGTATAAAATGGTTGCTATAGTTCCTGCCAATTCAACTTCATACAACGATAAAGGTTTACGTCCGATGGCACGTTACTTCTATCGCGTGCGTGCTGTTGGATCGGGTGACGGAAGATTTGCGACTGAGCGATCAATCACCTTACCGAATGATCTGATCAAACCAAGTGTACCGGGTAACGTAACGGTTACGAATGTTACCGATACACAGATCTCCATATCATGGGATGCATCAACCGATAATGATCGTGTAGCGAAGTATGAAGTATATGAAGGCTCCACCCTCATAAACGGAAATGTTACTACTACAAGCTATACCTTTACGAACCTTGCTCCGAATACAACATACTTCTTAAACGTACGTGCTGTTGATTCGCGTGGTAATTTCTCTGACTTCCCCGGCACTGCACTGCAGGCAACAACATTGTCACCTCAGAATGGTTTGAATTATTCGTACTACGAACCTCTCACGGTACCGAATACATTTACACTGGCGAGTTACTTTGCATCAACACAAACACCGGTGAAGCAAGGTACCGTTAGCAACGTGGATATAACCGTACGAAACAGAAACATCAAATTCGTTTTTGTATTCGAAGGCTTTATTCAGATCGATCAGACTGGTAACTATATATTCTATACCCGTTCGGATGATGGCAGCCGTTTATATTTAGATGGTGTCCTCCAGGTTGACAATGATGGACTGAAGAGTGCACCACTTGAAAAAAGTAAAACGGTAAACATTACTACCACCGGTAAACATGCTATACGCATCGAGTACTTTTATGCAAACAGCTTGGCACAGACCATGACGGTACAATATGATCCGCCAGGAACAGCTTCAGGTCAGGGTAAACAAACTATACCAAACTCGAAACTCTTCCGCACGGGTGCTACGCCTGTAACATACTACTCAAAAGCTACGGGTAATTTACAAGACCTGGCTACATGGGGAACCAACACCAACGGTACGGGTACTGCTCCGGCAAACTTTACCAACGGTTTCCAATACTATAACATTCAGAACCGCTCCGGTGTAGTACCTCTCGATGCGGCATGGGCTGTAACAGGAGCTGGTTCAAAAATTACGGTAGGTACAGGTATAACATTGGATGTGAACGCTCCGCTTACCGGTAAACTGGAAGCAAAAGATAACGCTACCATTAACCTGAACAACACCACGATTCCGTCCTTCGGAGTATTGGCAACTACATCTACTGTAAACTTCAATGTAGACGGTGCTGTTCCTACAGGTTCATACGGTAATCTGAATCTCAATACACCGCTTTCAATCAAGTCACTTCCGCTGAGCTCAATCAAAGTAAAAGGAAATCTTACGGTAGCTGACCAGGTAGTTATACAAGGAAATGAACCGAACCGCTCGATCGTTTCGATTGATGGAAACCTGTCGTTCCTCGGAGCCGGAAGTTCATTAACCGGTAATCAATTATACTCCTTGATTTTCACCGGTGGTAAGAACCACGTTATTACCATGAATCCGGATGAAGACTTGAGTGTATATCAACTTACGTTGGATTACGGTGATGCATTGACCATCAACAATGGAAGCGACAATGCGGTAAACCTGAATATAGGAAACACCAACGGTGGTAATCTTATACTGCAAACCGGTTCAACACTGCAACTTGAAAACAACAACCTTGTGTTAAACGGAAATGTAGCCGTTAACCCGAACAGTGAAACCGGTGTAATCGCCATGAACGGTGGTGACCTTACGCTGACCACAACATCAGCAACATCGTCAAACCTGCTCTTCAGCGAAACGAATAACAAGATCACCAACCTCACACTTTCATCTACAGGAGCTGCGAAGATCAACCTGTTAAGTCTTATCAAAGCATACGACCTCGTTACACTTACCAAAGGAGAACTCAATACCTATAACGGAAACATGGTATTGATTTCTGATGCCAACGGAAGTGCACGTATCGGTCCGCTTGTTGGTGGAGCTAAAATTACCGGAGATATCACGTACCAACGCTATATGGAAGGCGAAGGACGTATCTACCGATATATAGCATCACCGATCAAATCGTATAAAGTAGCAGACATCCAGAAATATATACCGGTAACCGGTGTGTTTGCGGGTGCAAGTACCGGAACAGGTCTGCTTACCAATGCATCGATGTTCAGTCACAACGAGGCAGCCGGTGGGTATGCAAACTTCCCTCCTAACAATGGCACGAATCAGGATACCCTTCGCATCGGCAGTGGTTATTCAATCTTCGTTCGTGAAGCTACCAATGCAACAACATGGGAAGCTACAGGAGCTCCTTATCAGGGATCGTTCAGGTTTACACTGACCGGTGGTACATTAGGACAAGACAACGGATGGAACCTGTTGGGTAATCCATACACGGCTCCTATACAATGGACCGGAAGCACAGCGGATGGCAAATGGTCTGCTATGACGGATGTAAGTGCAACGGTAAGTGTACGCGAAAACTTCGGTTCACAATACAGATGGCGCGTATGGAATGGTACAACCGGAAACCTTGATAACGGTATCATCGCTCCGGGTCAGGCGTTCTGGGTACAAACTACATCAGCAACACCATCACTTGTTATTACCGAGAATGCTAAGTTTACTTCGGATGGTGCATTCTATCGCGAAGGCAAAACTTCCGAGGCGATTGAAATCACCATGACGAACGGTACACTCATTGATGAGACCTATATTGTTACCAAGACAACCGGTCTCAATACCTTTAGCAAGAATGAAGATGCGTTGAAGCAAAAGAATACTTACTTCAACTTCTCTTCAGCATCGGAAGATGGAAAGTCATTGGTGATTAACACAGTGTCCAGCAACTTCTGTCAGCAAACTATACCCTTGAATATTGAAAATGCTTCCAAAGGAAATTACTCGCTGAAGTTTGGCGACATCAACCCGGATGTAGCAAAGGTATATCTGAAAGATTCATTTACCGGAACAGAGACCGCTATCACGGGCGGTACTACCTATAGCTTTACCATTACCGACAACGCGCTTTCAAAAGGTACACGTTTCTCATTGGTATTAGCGAAACCAGAAATTGCAGCAATACAGCCACAGGCTATCTCAGCTGCCAGCGTTTGTGAAGGTACTCCGGTTGTTACAATTGAAAACACAATTGCTGATGTAGAGTACCAGGCATTCATGGGAACTACAGAACTTTCAGAGAAAGTGTTATCAACAGGCGGAACCTTGCAACTTGCGCTTGGTAAAGAAGCTCTTGGTGCCGGTACATTCCAGGTAGATATCAAAGCCGGTTACGGATATGCAAACTGCTCTACTTCTAAAGTTGCAGAAGCAGTCAATGTAACGGTAGATGCCTTGACGCAGCCGGTGATTACAGCCGCTGCCAACAAACTCTCCACGGAGTATAAAACAAACTATACATACCAGTGGTACCTGGATGGTGCTGCACTGGAAGGACAGAACCAGTTCGAAATATACCCTGCTGCGTATGGTATATATTCTGTATCGGTTACGAACGGAAGCTGTGCACGTTTCGCAGATGGTGTCAACGTATCCCCTACCGGAAATGAGACAACATCACAGAATGCACTGTTAGCGTCTCCGAATCCATTTACCGATAAACTGGTGGTGAACCTGAAAGGAACCAAAGCAACCAGCATCAAAGTTACCAACGTAGTTGGTGATACTGTAGCTGAGCGCGCTGTATCAGCTTCGGATGAAAGTATAACATTGGATCTGGCCGGACTTCCGCAAGGTGCTTATGTTGTTATTGTTGGTGCAACTAAACTGAAGGTTATCAAGAAGAGTTAGTTATAAACTATGTTATCCTCTACCTCTCTATGAAAAAGACCCTGTTAGCAATTTTTATTGGTGGGATAGTACTTTTAGTACTATCCTATTTTATTATGTCCCTGTCTCAGGAGACAAAAAGTTTAACGAACGAAGAGCGTTCATCAGCGCCCGGTAAATTTATAGAACTCGATCATGGAATCGTTCACTACGAATTGGAAGGAAGTGATACCGCGGAGCTGATTGTATTTATTCACGGTGGTGGTATAACCGGAAAAGAAGTATGGGCGAATAATATACCTTTCTTTCAACAGAAGGGATACCAGACACTCTCGTATGATTTGTATGGTCGCGGATATACCGACCGCCCGAAAGTTGACTATACGCCCAAGCTTATGGTTGATCAGCTCGCGCAGTTATTGGATACATTGAAGATCCATAAACCCTTTACCATCATCTCTATGTCGATGGGTGCCATGATCGCACTGGAGTATACCAACCTGCATCCTGATCGTGTAAACAGAATTGTGTTTCTTGACCCGGCTACTACGGGTGATTACAAACCGAACCTGCTGTTGAGATTACCGGTAGTGTCCAATATGCTGATGACCTTCTACTGGTATCCGCGTGCCGTTGAAAATCAACGTAAGGAATTTGTTGATCAGCAGCTTTTCGAAAGATATAGCAAACGCCTGGAGTACTTCATGGAGTTTAAAGGATACAAGCGCGTGAATCATTCTACGTGGATGCACACGCTGAACAAGCGCAACATCGAACTGCTAAAGAATCTTAAACAGGATATACTGTTGGTATATGGCGATCGCGACCCTTACTTTCCACAGGGAAATGTCGCGATCTACCAATCGTTTACTTCATCGCTTCAGCATCGCGCTATCAAAGATGCGGGCCACATGCCGCACTTTGAAAGACCGGATGAAGTAAATCAAATTCTTTATACGTTCGCGACCGACTCTTTACCGGGTGAGTGATTCCGGTAAAAATCTTCGATCAGCCAAAGCATAGCCGGTATAAAGATCAGCGCTTGCGGCACTAAGAAAAGTCTTGATTCCATCGCGGTGCTTTTCACCAGGTGAATCACGAGCCAGAAAGGAACAATAAGCAGACACCAGCTTTTCAACGGTACGGGTAGACGCCGGAATCCGAAGATCGTGATGAACGGAATTAATCCCAGTGTGCCGATCAGTTGAGGATACATCCGGAAGAAAGTAAGGTTGAATTTCAGGTAAGCCATCGGGCTGCGCATACCATGTATACCCTCTGCTTCCCGGAATCCGAAATATAGGCGTATCGCTATAAATACAACGGCAAACAACGCAAGCGATGCAATGGAGATGATCCACTTTTCCTTGGTAAGCAGTTGGCGGTTGGCGAGCAGAAAAGGTACTACAACCATAAACGGAATAAAGCCGCTGGTCTCGCGGTTAAGTGCTGCGAGAAAAGTGATCGGAATGATCCAGTAAAAACGCTCCTGCAGAATAACCAATGCCGCGAGCAGATAGAAAATAATATCGAAGTATGTATTGAATGAAAGATCGGATTGGAACACACTGTTGCTGATGGTATAGCATAGCAGCATCAGACCGGCAAAGATCACAATCGGATTTTTAATTTGCAGTGCGCGGTAGTAATAGAAGCTGATGTAAAAAATCAGCATATTTTGTATAAATCTTAAAAACAGATAAGGCACTATTTCGTATTTACCTGGCAGCACTTTGTTGTATATCTGTATGATTGATTCGAGCAGGTATGGAGATAATATCCGGTATTGCCAGGGATTATAAAACTCGGAATTGCCAGCGATAATATTTTTATGACGCGTGATCTGCGTAGCGAGATCAATTGCCAGGCAATTCGTAGCATGTTCATACAACACGTATAAACTCATAATGAAAAAGAAAAAGAACCAGATCAATTTGTCGAGTCGAGGGCTTACAAGATTCATGACGGGAGTTAAATTGTTACCTTGCAATTTATTGAAATTCTTAAGCTATTTTAACACTTTACCCACATGTTGCTATGCATTATAATTTAATACTCGTTGGCACCGGGTTCGCTTCTTCTTTTTTCCTGAAGAAGTTTCTTGAAAAGTCTCCGCAGGATATACGTGTGCTTGTATTGGAACGCGGTGAATTCATTCCGCATCAGAAGAGACTTCAGGATGCGCGCTCCAAACCTCTGGGAAAAGTAAGCTATGTGAGTGGTGGCAACGGTGGCAATACATTCAAGAATAACACACCTGAAAAATCGTGGATCTTCGATCCGAGTTTTGGTGGCAGTTCCAACTGCTGGACAGGATGTACTCCGCGCTTCATGCCCAACGATTTCGAAATGAAATCAAAATACAATGTGGGTGAAGACTGGCCGCTAACCTATAACGATATAGAGGCTTACTATTGTGAAGTAGAAGATATCATGTCTACATCCGGACCGGATATAACGCCTTACCCGATGTCTAAAAAATATCCGCAGCCTGCGCATGAGTTGAGTACGGTGGACAAAGTTTTGCAGCGCGCCTATGGCGATCAGTATATCAGTCAGCCCACGGCACGCAGCAGTATATCCAACAAACGAAACAAATGTTGTACAAGTGCTATCTGTCACCTCTGCCCGGTTGAAGCCAAGTTTACTATTGAGAATGGTTTAAAGAATATAGTATATAGCGACCCGCGTGTTGAAATTATATACCAGGCGCAGGTTATACAGGTAGATACAAAAAATAATATAGCAACCGGTGTCCAATACCGGCACAGCAATCAGGATAAAAAAGCAACAGGCGACCTGGTGGCCCTCGGAGCCAACGCGATCTTCAATGCACATATACTGCTTAACTCAGGCGATAGCAATGTGCATACAGGACGTAACCTCTCCGAACAGGTAGGATACTATGGATACTTTGATCTGAAGGATTTTCAGAACGTAGGCGGAAGTTCCATCATTACAGCAAACGGTTTTATGCTATACGATGGAGCATTCCGGAAAGAACGCGCTGGTTGTATTATCGAGAGTCACAACGATGTCTTCATCCGGCACGAAGCCGGCAAGTGGAGAAACATTGCCAAGTTCAAGTTTGTATTTGAAGATATACCGCAGACTGATAACCGCGTAGAGCGCTCCGCTGATCCGCTGATTCCATCCGTTACCTATAAAGCGCATAGCGACTACGTTGTAAAAGGCTACGACTATCTGAAAAACAACATCGATAAAATATTCGGATCGCTGCCCATTGAGAAAATTTACCTCGATGATAAATATCAGCCTTCCGAGGCGCACATCCTGGGAACTGCACGCATGAGCAACGATGCTGCTACCGGTGTAGTAGATAAAGATCTGCGTCACCATCAATACAGGAACCTGCTGGTATTGGGCGGAAGCGCCTTCCCTACTATTACTCCGTCAAACCCAACCATAACCCTTGCCGCGCTGTCGTTACGCGCTGCAGAAAAACTTGTACAATCATGAACAGACGATCCTTTATTCGATTTTCTGCGTTGACCGTTGTGGCTGCTATAGCAGCTTACTTCCTGTTGAAGTTTGATCGCGTTGTAAGAAGAATGATTGTGGTTGATACCGAAGCACTGAAACTTAACGGAGAAGCTATTGATCGGTTTATGGCCGATGCTAAAAAGGAATTCTTCTGGGACCGCTTTTCTTTTTCAAAGAAGATGTTCATTTGTGTGCAGCACTTCCTTTCTTCGCTCGGTATAAAAGTAGCATACCATCATAAGTATGTACAGAACCGGAGTGTTATTACCGGGCAGTTCCTGCTTTCAACAGATTTCTTTCTCAACAAGATGGACACCTTACAGCCGGTAACATATATAGGATTCTTCAATCCCTATAAAACAGGATGCTCGAATCCTTTCTCGAGTATCCGCTTTACTGCCTGAAAGGTTTATAGTGTGAATGCGTACCGAGGGCCAACATAGGTCTGTCGCCCTTGGTATCGCCATACGTATAGATCAATGTATACTCCTGGGGGTCGAGGTGTTTTTTAATACGAAGCACCTTCTCTTCACCATGACAGTTCATGCCTTCGAACATGCCGGTAATTTTACCATCGGCTACTTCCATGCGTGTAGCAATGCACTCCACCTGTAAACTCTCAGCCCAGGGTTTAACCCAATTCTCGGGCGATGCCGATACAATAATTACGGTATGTCCGTTGGCTTTATGTCGTCGAATCTCTTCCAACGCCTTCGGACGAATGAGTGACGGTACACGTTCATTCGCGAATGCGAGGCAATCGTTGTTGAACTTCTCGATGCTTACGCCTTTAAAGAAATGAGACAGTACGATTTGCTTGGCGCGTGAATTGGAAATTACACCAGCCTTGAACAGCACCAGCACCGGTGACAAAAACGCAAAACCGGAAAAGAAGCGACTGCGTCCTTTGCAATACAGTATAAATTCAAACAGCGTATCGCGGGTGGTGATGGTGCCATCGAAATCAAATAAAGCGAGTGCCGGTTTTTTACTCATAAACTGTACTGCAAGGGGAAATAATACTTTTTACTATGCGTGTGTCTTTTATATATAGATAATCACCAGGAATGTAATGATAAACCCAACGATAGTACATTGAATGAACCGATCGGTCAGGAGAATTTTTGTAGGCGATCCGCTGTCGTTGTTCACGAGGGTGATCTGCAGATACCGTAAAAGACCCGCGAATACAAACAATGCTGTGATGTACAGATAGTCTCTGCCAATACGATCTACTACTTCTTCTGAAATGGTGTACATGATATAGGACACCATGATAATACCCGATATCAAGGCCAAACACGTATTGATGAATTCAATATTATACTGTCTCACAGAAGCACGGAGGGCCGTGCCCGATGTCTGCGCGAGCACAAGATCATCTCTGCGTTTTGCAAATGCCAGGAATATAGATAAGAGGAACACCATAATGATAAGCCATTGCGAAATGACTACACCGATCAACACACCACCCGCTACTGCGCGAATGAGGAAGCCGGAGGACACCAGGAATATATCAATGAGCGAAAGGTTCTTCAACCCCAGTGAATAGCCTATATTAATCACGCCATATACCAGTACGAGTATTGCAAACGTTGAAGTATCGGACAGGCTATACGACCAGCCCAATGAGACAATGAATAACACGGCCATTATTACCAGGGCCAGCGGTGGTGATACTTTACCGGACGCCAGCGGACGCTTCTTCTTAACAGGGTGTACTTTGTCTGCCTCTATATCCCGATAGTCATTAAGAATATAAATAGCAGATGCCATAAGGCTGAAACATAAGAAGCCTTGAGCCAGTAACTCGAGGATTTCTATTTCCAATAATCGCCCTGCAAAAAAAGCAGGTATGAAGACAAAAGAATTCTTAATCCAGTGATGAATTCGAAGTAGGTAGAAGAAGCGCATTATACTAACTTTTGATTGTGTAAAATTATTATTATTACTCTCCCCAGCAAATGGTTAAAACATTATCTTTGAATGGTTTTAATCTTAAAAAATTGTGCAAAAAAGACTCCCCCGGTTCGTTGATCTAGCGATCTGCGTTCCATTCCTCGTACTCCCTCTATTCATTAAACTTCCCTACCGAGTTAACATCTTTTTATCGTGGGAAGGTGCTTACAGGCTTTCCATCGGTCAGATTCCTTACGAAGACTTTGGACTACCGATGGGAATATGTTACTGGCTTATACCAGCATTATTCTTCAAGTTGTTCGGCCCTACATTTTTATCATTGGTAAAAGCGCAGGTGTTCATCAACCTCATCAGCATGCTTTCGCTGCGTGGTATACTATATAACCTCAAGCTTAAGCCTTATGCTGTAACACTCAGTATACTGGTATTCTGCTTAACGTATATAGTGTATAATTTCTGGCCGTGGTATAATCACTCGGTCGTTGTCTATGAGTTGGTTGCTATATTCTTTTTAACACAGTCGTTTAATGCAGAGAGCATACGGTCAAAAACCATTTGGGTTGCGTTGGCTGCTCTTTTCTCCGTAGTAACATTCTTCACGAAGCAGGATGTTGGTGCCATCTGTATTTTACTCTGCCTCTTCCTGCTGGGATACCGCGCCATAATGGTAAAGGAAAAACTGCCAACGGTAGTTTATCTCGCAGCCGTTGCAACGGTAAGCCTACTGGCCGTTATACCGTTTCTGAAATACGACTTCTTCTACTGGTTTAATTACGGACAGCCGCCACACAGCTCACGCCTCGATGTTATCCTGTTATTGAATACATTCCTGGAGGGCTCCATGGTAGAGAAAATTTACCTCGCGCTTATTCTGATCCTGCTGATCTCTACCTTCAAATCATTCCGGCAGTTCTTTGAAGATACCAATCAATTTACGTTCGCAGTCATCAGTGTGTGTCTCATTCTGCAGTCGATCGTTACCAAGATGACGAGCCCCTTGCCTACCGACCACATGACATATTACCATGTATTCGGTTTTGCATGCATTATAAGTTTCTTCCCATGGCAACGCTGGAGCTCGGAACTCAAACCGGCCGCTGCTATATTGTTATTCATCATGGTAATTTACTCTTCCGGCTATTGGAAATATGTAGCCGATATATTCCACCTGCACAGCAAGAAGCAAATTGCAGCAGGCATAGCACCACAACGTTCTACCCCGTGGAAGACAACGCCAAACTATAAATCACTCAAGCACATTATGCTTCCGGAGGGTACCATAGCAGGAGTTGACAGTCTCGCGAAACTTCCGTTCATACGAAACAAAGATCTGAAAGTACTTAACATGTCGGAGATCACATTCCTGGCAGAAGAGTTTGGCTATACACCGCTTACACAACATCCCCTGTGGTTCCATGTAAACATCGGTATGTTTCAGAAAGAGATCGACCAGATCAACGAACGCGTGCGAAGCGGTTATTACGACCTGGTGCTTTTCGAAGATATTCCGAGTCTCACGGAGTTCTATCCTTATAAAGTACGCGATGAGTTGAGAAAGCACTATATACGCAACAATACGTTTCTCGCTCCCCGTAAGCTGGAAGATTCAACCATTGAAGTATATATCAATCCGAAGCTGGCAAGACAATACTTGTCTCAATCGGAAAGTGATCAGACAAAGTAATTTCATAATGCGTTCGGTAATGTCCGAACGCAATGGCCGGGTCTGCGAAAATGTGGTCGATTCTTACGGGCATACCTATAAAACGATAGGAATATGCATACCCGAGGCCAGCTTCTTCATACGCATTGTTCATCGATTCAGAAAGTGTATGGTAAACATAACTGTGCGGAGTTTCATTGAAATCTCCGCACAGTATTACCTTATAGTACGACCGCTCTATAAACTTGCGGATCAGCTTGGCATGATAACTCCGCGCAATCAATGCCGACCGTATACTCTTGTACTTGTTTAAACGGGATGTCTTGTCAAAATTATAGGACTTCAAATGGACATTGATGATCCTGACCGTATCGGTGTTGATTACGACATCGGCCCAGATGAGCCGGTTAAAAGAGTTGAAGGCAAATTCAAGTTTACCCGATGCTACGATCGGAAATCTGGAAATAATGAAAAGTCCCAGGCTGTCTTTCTCACGTGTCTCCTTCCCGGAGAAATAGCGGTTATACGAAGGTAACACGCGGTTGAAGTGTGTAGGCACCGTCTCCTGCAGACATACTATATCCGGTCGCTCGTGTTCGAGCCAGGAAGACAGTGTCTCAAAATTCCGCTGGTAATTACTCCCCCGGGTATAATAGCCCAATGCCTTTACATTATAGGAAATGATTCGCGCATCAGCAGTGTGTCCTTTTGTACCCGTCCATGCACCGATGGAAAATATGCCGTGTACCAGTATAAAGAAAAGCAACAGTACACCGGCAGGCAGCCAGGCCCACCGGCTTCTTTTCACCAGGAAGTATACCAATGCTATACCGCAACACGCTATAAAGAACGGCACCGCAACACCAGCAATCCCGGCAAGTAAAAATTCATCTGCCGGTATATATATAGATAGGACAATGGGAATAGTCAGGAATGTAATGGCGAGCAGGAGTCTTTGTAACATCTTTATGTGATAATTTTTCCGTGCTATATATTAAAATATATCAAACGTTTTCTGTACTTTCATTTACGCTAATACTTCCCCTAAAGTAAAGTATGTTGCGAGGGAAAAACTAATGTGCCCGAGCGCGTTTTTGAATAAAAAATCCTAATCAAAACCCTACCTCTATGAAATTCATTGACTTGTCCGTTGAAGAGCTTCATGAGCTCGCCAGAAGCAAAAGCGAAGAGTACCAAACCGGTGCCCCGTTTCCCAACATTTACTTTGATAACTTTTTCAACCCGAACCGCCTGTCTGAAGTCCTGGACGAATTCCCGGACATGAGCAAAAAACCAGACCTCAAGTTTGATGATTACAACCAGGTAAAACTCGCTTCCAAAGGTGAGTACCGTTTTGGTGAAGAGACAAGAGAGTTTATGCACTTTCTGAACTCGCAACCTTTCCTTGAATTTCTCTCTATACTTACGGGCATCGATGCACTTATACCCGATCCATACTTCGATGGTGGCGGCTGTCACCAGATTATGCCGGGCGGCTTGCTAAAAATCCACGCGGACTTTAACAAGAATAAACTTACCAACCTCGACCGAAGACTAAATGTACTGGTATATCTCAATAAAGACTGGCATGAAGAATGGGGCGGCCATTTTGAACTATGGGACACCGAGATGAAACATAGTGTAAAAAAGATACTGCCGTTATTTAACCGCATGGCCATCTTTACCACAACCGATTTTTCCTATCACGGTCACCCCGATGCATTGAAGTGTCCACAAGGAAGAAGTCGCAAATCGCTTGCACTATATTACTACACCAATGGTCGTCCTGCTTACGAGATCAACAGTGGTCTTGAAAAACACTCCACAATCTTCAAGGCCAGGCCGCAAGTTGATCACACGAAGATTTCAGTAAAAGAGATCGTTAAACAAATAACGCCTCCTATTTTATACAACGCTGCCAAGCGAATATCGGGCTAGCGAAGTATACATATATATATTCCCTACAACACCTTTCATTGCCGGACGATCGATACGGATCATCACCGTTGTGACTAAATCTCAACACCCGTTGCTGCTATACCTACAGCAATAAAGCGTGTCGGGCTTGAGCTCTCGTCTGCATGTATTGCATGTTCTCAAAACATGCAAGCATGAATTCCTTTGTGCCTAAAAAACCGTATAGCATTTTGCTATATACTATCAAAAGATCCTAACCCCCAACAACTATGCATTTCCACTATGGAAAGACGCAGTACATTTGCAGTGAACGGATGAGACGTTCGCCTTTTATCTCGAAAATGGTTCACAACATTTTCGGTTATACCAACATTGGTAACTATGCACGTTCGCGAGTCTTCATCAAACTCCTGAACATGCTGCCGCTGGCTTCCTTTAAAAATGTAGCAGACCTAGGTGCAGGCCTCGGAGAATTTACATTCATGATGGCTGAATCATTGCCGGAAACGAAATTTACAGCAATTGAAATTTTACCCGAGCGTGTTGAAAAACTGAACGAGGTTGTTGACAAACTGCATGTAGACAACGTAACTATATTTTCAGACAAGATCGACAAACTCGATACGGAGGAGAAGTTCGATTTCATTTTTGCCGTGGATGTATTCGAACATATACCCAAAGACGAAATGCCCTTCCACGATTGCTACGAACGCCTGAAACCCGGAGGCTACCTGCTGGTGAAAATTCCGAACCTGAAGCAGAACACCATTCTGCCGGATTCATTCTTCGAAGACCACCAGCAATGGGTTGACGATGCGCACGTAGGACAGATCTATGATCTGAAAGGATTAAAGAACCGCTTCCGCGAAGAAGGCTTTGATGTAGTCTATAGTTCTGCAACGGATGGGCTACTGTCGCGGGCCGGCTGGGAGATTGGCTTCCTCAGTAAAAAAGGAGGCTCTGCAGTTCAGCTCATGTGTTTGCCGCTCTGCAAAGCCTTTGTATTGATGGATTCCCTGCTATATTTCCCGAGGAACACAGGTAATGCTATCCAGGTAATCGGAAGAAAACCGGCTTAGTATTTTTACTAAGCCTCTTCCCTGCTGGTTACAGCAAAGCGCGCCTGTATATTCTTCCACAGGCGCTGCGGCCAGTCTTTATACATGCATGGCTTTTCTACCAGCAGGTAGAACCCGATGCTTACTGCCAGTAAAACCGGTGCAATGAGTATAAACTGGAAAATATAGTTGATGGTAAAGGAGCTCGTTACCTGTATGTTCTTCGTTACCCGAATCAGGAATTCGATGAATGGCAAGTGGAGTAAATATATACTATAGCACATTCCGCCTATCGCGGTGATCCACGGCAATGTAATGAGCTTGTTTACCCAGGTAGCTTTGAATACCGAATAGAACAGAACGAACAGACATGTTATAAAGCCGATGCGGTTGATCAATTCATGATTCCAGCTCCATACAAGGATCATGGCTACAAAACTGAGTATAGCGGTGTAGTTGTAGATTGTATGCTTGCGGATACCTTCTTTCCATTCGTTCAGGTACAGATCGGCAAAGATGAAGCCGAGCAGGAAGAACTGCAGGTGTCCTAAAATAGTAAGCTTGGTAAACTGGTGCAGTATCTGGTAGTGCTGTTGCAGCAGCATGATAACGGCGATAAATCCGATCAGCAACGTTCTGCGTGCCACAGCTGACTTAGGCTTGAACAGCAGCATGGCCAGGAACGGTGCGAGAATATAAAACTGCACTTCAATTTCCAATGTCCACACCGGCGGGTTAATAAACGTCCAGCCTTTGTACAGGATGTTGTGCAGGTAAAATATACTGGAGAAGTAATGCGGTATAATATCCTGGAAGGTATAGAAGCCCATCACTACCACGGCTACGGCAAAGATGGTCATGACAATGATATACGGAGGCTCCAGGCGTGTGATCCTGCGCCAGAAATAACTTTTCAGTTCTACCTTTTTGCCCTGGTGTAAACTATGTGCGGCAAACGGAAGGCCGAGTATAAAACCACTGATGGCAAAGAATATATATACTCCTATAAATCCGCGGTTGGTTACAAAGTGTGTGAACTGATACTCACTTCCGGGAGTAAATTGTATAGCCGTATAACGTTCGAAGCGCTCACTCAAGTGCTGCACTACTACCGGAAATATAGCCAGGAATCGTAACCCGTCAATCTCCTTGATTACACGACCACCAGAAGTTACCCGCGTTAGCCTCGCGGGAAGGTTTTTTAAAAATTGAAACATACCTTGTCCCTTATCCCTCTCCGATTCCCTATATTAAAAATCTTGTTTGGATTCTTCGTCTAGTTTGGCCAGGAAGCCTGAGTATCCTTCCACATCTTCGAGTTTTATACCGATTATAGCTTCGAGATTTAACTTCTCCTGATTGAAGGTAGACTGCGCTATAATGAGATCTTCAGAACGGCTATAGTACTCTTGCAACGATGCACGCAGACGCTCGAGGTTTACTTCGTTGGTCTGGAATTTCTTCTCGGCTTCTTTATACATCTGGTAAAATTCCTCTTTTACGAACTGACGCAGCTTGATGATCTTGTAAGCTTCCTTCAGTTTCTCCAGACTTACCAGTACTTCTTCGCGGATCACCAGCTTCTGCTGATTTACCATGTGCACTGCATTGGCGCTTTTGTCGTTGGCAATTTTAGTTTCCAGCGGTGTTGTTACAAATGTTCCAAGGCTAAGTCTCACACCAAAGTTATAGCGCGGATAGAACGTTGAGCGTTCATTGCTGTTCGGCTCAATGGTAAACTCATTCAAGTTTCCCACGGCATATATATTATCCAGCCATGACCAGCGTGCGAGATTTCTTTCTTTCTTGGCGATCTCTACATTCTGCTGTACAATTTTGTTAGACGGGTGGTTCCTCCAGGCAAGCTGTACCAGACGTTCATCGAAGGTAACAGCCGTGATGCGCTCCGGAATAACAATTTTATTATAGTCAACTGTCTGCGCGGTGGCAATCAATGGCACAAGAATAAAGAGCACCGTTTTAAAAATTTTCATATGGGTTATTCTGTTGTATAGTAGTTACTTTATCAAGTTCGCGAAGCCTTACAATCATGGCCATGATCGCATAGAAGATCAATACGTTTGGCACCTGTATCAATACCTGCTGCGGATAGTTTCCGATCACGATACTGAATACAACGGCCACCAGGGCGGCCATATAGGCTTTTAACTCGGGCGATCGCATCCGGTAATAGTTTCGTATCCCTACGATCAATATAACGGCAAAGAAGGCGCAATACAGCAACAGGCCCACCCAGCCCAACTCCACGGCTACACGCACAAAACCACTGTCGGGGGCGAAACTGGCGAGTGGCGATCCGGGGTTAAAACGTTGTCCCCATATACCGATACTTCCCAAGCCTGCACCGAACGGATGTGAATGAATATAGGGCTTGATAAACTCCTGGCTTCGTTCGCGCACCTGGAATGACGGGTCTTCACTCGGCTTGAATGCCGAACGAATCCGCTCCAGACTATTGGTACTGAGGAATGGACCAACACTGCGGATATCCGAAAAGATAATTGCGGCACCTACCGCCAAACCAAACGCGGCAAACGCCAGTGTCCTGGTTTGAAATGTAAGCAACGCGTAGAATATAAATCCGGCCGGTAACATAGCATAGGCTGTACGTGTACCGGCATATACCATCGCCAGCAACATAACCAACGCGCTGAATCCGAGAAATACTTTATACAGGAATTTAAAAGGACCAGTAAGTAAAGTAATGCAGAGTAAACCGGAGAATGACATGAGCACACCAAATACCGTTGGGTCGTTGAGGAACGAGAAGATACGATAGCGGCCCCAGTTGAAAATCAATTTATAGCGGAACTCATCGGCAGCCACCCAGCTTTTCTCAAAAGGCAACAAACCATGAAACTCCTGGAATAATCCATATAGTCCGCAAATCAGCGACAGCACGATCCACATGTTCAGCAGTACTTTGAAGAAAGACATACTGTCGATCGCATCGAGAATGATGAAGTAGAAGATCATCAGGATCGCTATACCACGAATCACAAATATCCACGCCTGCGTATTGGCAACGGGGTTGAAGAATTCCAGTACGTTATATATAATCCAGGCCCATACTACATAACTGATCGGTCCCTTCGCCAGGTTATAATCATTCGCCTGCCATTTACGGATCAGCAACCCGATGAGCATCACTACCAGGAATACATCCAGCACAATACCCAGCGGCACCCCGGATGATACACGGTTGAGTCCTTGCAGGAAATAGGATATGATGAGCAATACAATAATTCCGAATTTCAGATTTACCAGCGAGTATAGCACAGTAGGTATACCAATGGCCATACCGATCACCAGGAAACCGAAGACCGGTCCGAAAACAGAAAATGAAAAACCAATGCCTACTGAAACGAAGAGTAACACGACATATATCAAAGGCGATTGTAATAATCCTTTTGAAGAACGAGGCGTAAGCGTAGCCTTCCGTTCCTTCAATGTAGGATCAGCTGTAAAATCCAGGATATAGTTTTTCTTCTCCTGCACGCCTAGAATATAATGATTGAAAAGAAAATGATATTCACAGCGATGCTCATAATGATGAGCAGCCATTCCATAATACGGTGATGAACCGGAATGTCGAACTCGGTATTGTCGTTGGTATTCTCGTTCACGTTATCCATATACCTTTTTGTTTTCTATTAACGGTGTTACAATCTCCCAGAATTTTTCAACGCGTGCAGCCCAGGTGTTATGACTGGCCATATCCATACGCTGTTTCTTTTTTGATTCCGCATCGGTGCTGATCTCCTCACCTACGGCTTTCACAAAACCATCGATGGAATTTTCAACTCGTATCGTGTTACCGAAGTCTTCGAGATCCGGCGAAAAACCCGTTGTGACAATGGGCTTTCCTGCCGCCAGGTATTCATTGAGTTTTAATGGATATATACTGGCCGTCAGATCATTTCTCAGAAACGGTATAATCGCGCAATCTATATACTTGAGGTATGCCGGCAAATCGCTAAAGGGTTTCTTTCCGGTAGAGATCACGTTGGGAAGTCGCTCCAGCTTGTCCTTGTCGGCTTCATGCTCCGGGCCTACCATCAGAATAATTTTATCGGCATGCGTGCGCGACAACGTGTTGAGCAATTCGTAATCAATACGAAAGTCCACATGTCCAATATAGCCAATTATTTTTTTAGACTCCAGCCCTTTCAGTTCAACGGGACGTAAAAGGGGTTCATACACCGCTTTTTGGAAATGACCGAAGTCTGCAGCGTTCGGCAAACAATGTACGTTGCTGGCATGTCGCAGCGCCATCTCGTGAAGCTTCTTGGATGTTGTGATCGTTACATCGTATTCACGCATCACATCAGCTTCCAATACTTTGCCGTGCTTCCCTATATATTTTGATTCCGCTATATTATCCACACAATGATATACTGTTAACTCGGGGTTAAATTCAGTAACATCCTGCAGGTAAAACGGATTGAATGAATTGATAAAAATGAAGCGCGATATATCATACCGTTTGATGGCCGTACGCAGCGCCTGGTTCACCACGTGATTATTGACGCGCGACAGTGAGCTGTATAATTTTCCGTACGGTATAAAGTTGATCGGTATAACCGCTTTTGTACGCAGGTTGATCAGGTTGGGATTGTTGTCGTAGATCTGCTTGCCAATATGCTGCCCGGTAAACAACGGTGTAAGCCGCGATTGTATTTGAGGCTTGTGAAGATTCGTGGCGACATCCTTTAGTGTAAACGGATTGTCGATATAGAATACACGGTTGTTCTTGGATAACTCTTGTGCCAATGAGAACGCTGTTGATGCATAAGGTCCATCCCACCGCGCCAGCGCCAGCATGACTATATCTGTTCCCTCGATCATCGTCCTTGTAATTTCGTTTTTAATTTCTTTTGAAGAAAATCGAACCCAACACCGTAGTAGAAGAACATGTAGTAAAATACCTGCTGCAATTCGATCTTGAAGATTCTGCGCAACATGATGTTACCGGCTATAAACATCAGGATGTTGGAGAACAACGTTCCGAATGCCGCGCCCAGCATACCATACTGCTGAATAAAGAAATAGTTGCTTGCTATATTTACCAATACACTCGAGAAGTTGAGTATAAAATTCAGATTTGGTCTTCCGGAAGAATCCATTACCGTACCGAACTGCCGACTGAACGGAGTAAAGATTCCGTATAAGATGGTCACTCGCAATATATTCGCAGCCTCGTGATACTCCGGACCGGCAATGATAAAGATGATATAGTCTGCGAGTATAACCGTGCCGATCACTACCGGCAGTGTGAGCGCCAACGTGAGGCCCACTGATTTCTCGTATAGTGTTTTGGCAGCATGATCGCCTTCGCTGCTCGTACGAAACGCGCTCTGCGGATATACTACTTCCGCTACGGATGTGCTGGGATATTCAATGAGGTTGGATACCCGTATAGCAGAGTTGTACAAGGCTACAATGTTTGTATTGAGAAAGTACCCTACTGAAAACTGATCTACCGTTTTAAACACCAGCGAGCTGATGTTGGTGCCCATTACATATTTACCGAAGCCGAGTACTTTCTTGATGATGGTGCCGTCCCACGCGAACGTAATCTGTATATACTTTCGGGCTGAGAAGTATGCGCAGATCAATCCTAAAAATGTACAACCCGACTGTATCAACACCAGGTCGATCAATGTTATTTTTATATTCAGCAGGCAGATGGTTAATACGGCCAGGAAGAAACTCCCTTGACGAAACACGGTGCTCCAGAAAATTCCGCTGAAGCTGAACTTTGACTGTTGTATATAGTTGAACTGCGAGAAAGGAATCAGCAACAGTATCGTGATACCATAGTACACAAACATCGGCCCTATATCTGCGATGTGAAACATTTCGCTGATAACTCCGGAGAAACCGGCCAGCACGCCATAGATAAGTGCTGAGTATGCTATGTTAATGATAAAGGAAGAGAGAACAATCTTGCCTACATCATTGGGGTCGCTGTTGTGAATGAGTTTGATCACAGCATTCTGGATCAACCCGTTCCGCGACATTTCAATGATGGTGGTGATACTGATGAAGAGTGCCCACGCGCCAAACTCCGCTTTGGTGAAATACCGGATCAGAAAATAGAAACTCCCGAATCCAAAGATCAGCACAGCCAGTCTGTAACCCATGGAGTAAAAACCAGATTTAAGCCAATACGAGTTTTTGCCCATAGTAATTTACCAGCGATACTAAACTGACAGATCTTTAAGTTGTACTTTATTCAAAACAGAGCCAAGGTACTTCTCTTTGATTGACTTCAGGTATGAGATGGATTCTTTATCGAGTGGATTGAGGTTTGTATTGGCATCAAATACAGCGATAACTTTATCTACATAGTCGATCAGTTCCTTGGAGTCTGAATACTCGTTGATCGAAGGACCTTCGAGGAATATATAGTCGTACTGCTCCGACAGGTTGGCGATCATTTCCTTAAAGTCACGACCGGCCAATATCTCTGAAGGTGAATCTGTGCCCCCTATATTTCCGATGATATCAACACCTTTGAATTCTGTTTTATAGATGATGTTGTGATTGTCTTCGGAAGGCGGTTCACTAGCCGTACCGTTGGTATCCTGTGCTTCACCATTTTTACCGTTGAGCAGCAATGCTTTTTCATCTACACCACGCTTCAGCAGTTTACGGCTGTCCGGTGCCGGCAGCAATAACTTGGTAAGCGAGTTACGCTTGAAGTTGGTATCAATAATCAGGATCTTTTTGTTCACCAGGCTCAGTGTATAGGAAAGGCAAATGATGATAAACGATTTACCTACATACGGCTGCGTACTCGACACCAGAAATACTTTGTTATCCGACTTCTGAATTTCATAGCGAAGCTTGCGCAGGAAGTGCACAAATGTAGTGGACTCGCGATCGGTGGCTTTCGCTGCAAATGTCTTACGAAGATCAAATCCTTTTATCTTGATCTGGTTCAATGAACCAATCGTTGAAAGTCCGGTTAGGCGCTCCAGTCTTATCGGTATGCGAATGCTCATGTCAGCAAACTCGATGAGCAATAACACCACCACACAAATCACAAATGAACCTATACCAGCAAGTGCTATAATGAGTATACCTTTTGAGGGTTCCGGTTCGAGGCTTGGTTGTGCTTCGAGTATCTGGCGCAATGAGCTGCCTACGACAAGTGCTTTGTTACGTGATGAATTTAATTTATCCTGTGCATCCAGGTATTCATCCGAAGCAACCTGTACATCGCGTTGCAGTTCGGAGATCTTTGCTTCTTTAGTAGCGAAACCTGAAACATCATATTTCAATCTGCGCAAAGCAAGATCTGCTGATGCCAGATTCGACTGTGCTATTTCCAGGTCAAGCTTTACTTTGTCGCGCTCTTTTGTGAGATCGCCTAATTGATCTTGTTGTTTTGTCTGATTAAGGAAATCAAGACGGCTGGCCTCAAGTTGCAGTTCATCCCGTAAGCGACCCAGTGTTGCTTTCTCTGCCTCGGTTCCGGTGTTGGTAATGTCAGCGATACGTCTGCGCAGATCAATGATGCGTTGATTGATCTGTATAACTTCCTGCTGGTTAGCACTTGCACCGCCCTGTATCTTCTCGTTGAGTTGTGCGAGTGAAAGTCTCAACGCATTGATGTTCTTCTCTTCGCGCTCTTTGCTCAATTCGTATTCTGTTATCTGCGCGATCTTGCTTTCGCTTTCAGCACCGTAGTTGAATACGTTGTTGTTTACTTTGAAATCGTTCAGCATCGCTTCTTTCTCATCGAGCACGCGCTTCTTGTCGCGAACAAGATTTTCAAGGAAGTCGATGGACTCTGATGAGCGATCACCTTTTAAAACTTTGTTATAGCGTATAAATTCCTGGCACAGTGTGTTAACTGCCATTGCTGAGAGGAACGGATTTTCAGAACTGAAATCTACCGAGATGAAATCAGACGTTGTTAAACGCTTGATGTTAAAGTCTTCTGACAACGATTCGTAGTCGTAGCCATACGCTTTTAAAAGTTCGTAAAGCTGATAACCAAACGGATCGGATGTATTGAGAGGTTTAGCTTCGGCAGCCTGCTTCTTGTATGCTTCTTTTGCTTTGGCAAGAAACGACTCTGTGAGTGGAAAGTCCAGTGCTTTGTCGTCTTCAATTTTCCGGAAAGGTGTCTCATTTTCAAGATCATGAAGCATGAGCTGATACGATACCAGGCTTAACACCGGCATGGAATGCATGGACTCAATTACGTTTGTAAAACGTGTATTGACTTCAAAAGAATTAGATGATTGATCATTCAGTCTTACAGCATCGTCAGCAGTAAAACCAGTAGCAAGATGTGCATAGGAACTATAAATCTTATCCATCCGCAGCACAAAAAAAACAGCACAGGCAACGGCTATGAGAGGAAACACAATTAACACCCAAAGTCTGCGCTGAAGAGTTCTTAAAATAAGATAAAAATCCATCTGTACGTGGTTAGATCAAAAATACTAAAATTAATACGGTTAATCTCATATTCTGTTATCTGTAGAAAAGAATATCTACCTGCCCTTCTTCCGAAATCGATGTCGCATCATTCTGATCGATACCGAATGTAATTCTTGCTCCCGCGATGCCGCCCCGCTTCAATTGATCGAGTATTGTAAACAATCTTTTCTGATAAATTTCAAGCGATGTCGATTCTTTGGATTTATGAGCGATCAAGTGAAGTTTAATCTCGCTCTTTGGTGCAAAGGCCTGGGCTAACTGCATGAGTTGTTGATTTTGTTTCTCAGAGAGTGTCGATGACGCCAACGTAAAATTATATACCGTAGTTACTGCTCCGACCAGTTTTTGTACTTCTGCTTTGCTCAGATAGTTACGCGAATCGGTTAAAACTTCACGAACTGGTTTTATGCGTTTAACACTATAAATGTCTGCTGATGAACCACTGCGGTTGCTCACAAAGTAAGCAACGCTGTCGCCATAGAGCGAAAAGTATGCATCAAAATTTTTGGAGTTTATCTTCTCAACATTTTTCGGAACAGACCATGCTTCCCATGAATCAAAGAGGCGATCGGAAACGAAGATATCGGCATCGCCCAAACCACCATGACCGTTGCTTGAGAAATATAGTCGCTTCTTGTCTTGCGAGAGATACGGAGAGATCTCAAAACCGGAAGTGTTAATCGTTGGTCCAAGATTCTTTGGAGCAGACCACTCCCCTTTGTTGTTCTTTACACTTACGTACAGATCTTCTTCACCTATAGCATCTTCACCACGCATGGAGATAAAAATTACATCAGCATCGGGCGAAACGAATATGCCGAGGAACTGCTGCGAGTCAAGTCCCTGCACCGGGATGAGCTCGGGCTTGCTCCATACAGCACCTTGCTTCCGCGAGAAGAAAATACCTTGTGTTTTTTTGGTTGCCGATGTACTGAGCAGGTAGAGTATATCTCCTTTCGCGTTGATGCCGATGACCGCTTCGGTGTTGTTACTGTTTATCTTCAGTTTGTTATCGGCTTTACTCCACGCACCCGTGGCAGCATCGTAGCGGCTGAACCAGGCATCAGAGCCTGCATACTGTCCGCCGGTATTGAGTGATGACAATACACGTGCAAAATATAGTGTTGATCCGTCAGGTGACAGCAACGGCATCAAGTCTTCGCTCTCCGTGTTTATACCGGACGACAGCTTGCTTGCTTCACCAAATTCAAGATTCTGTGCAACTCCTGGTATAGACGAAAAAATACCCAGCAAAAAAATACAATACTTTACCATGTGTATGATCGCAAACCTTTAAAGTTGTTTAATCGTAACGCCAGCACCAGGTCGTGACTTCCATCGTTGAACTTGCCGAAATCTCCTATAGACATTTCGTACGAGTAGCCAACGCTTAATGTCTTTGTAAAATCAAACCCCAATAATACAACACCGGCTTTAATATCCCGGTAGGTAAGTCCGAACCATGCGCGGTTTTTCAAATAACCTTTTACGCTATAGTCAAGCAACACATGATTGTCGGTTTGAACAATAGCGAGCACGCTTGGTTTGAGCACAAGATCTCCATTGACCGGAAGTACAAATCCGGTTTGAACAGATCCCCGATAAAATGTACTGGAGAAGTCTGCATCTGAATTGGAGATAACCGATGTAGCGATTGGAAAATATGATGCACCGAAATAGAAATTCTTGCTATATACCAATATACCTCCGCGCAGGCTGAGCTCCGAGTGCTTGGTGCTGCCTTGCATGAGGTGATCGTAGAACGGATCTTGATCGGGATTTTCCCCGAGGTATATACCGTTCACATCCAGCTGCGTGTTTTCCAGAAATGCTGTAAAGCCTGCTGAGAGTCTGAGCTTTCGTGTGAGTGGATAGTGAAATGCATATGATATTCCTCCTCCGAGACGATCGATCAAACCGACTTTCTCACTAAATACATTCGCTCCTATACCATGAATGATTCGCTTCCCGGCAGGCACTGACGATGCCAGCGTGCTTCCCTTCGAAGGACGCAGTGAATTTGTAACGAGGTCTGCCGGCTGTTTGAGCCTGTAGTTGAAAACTATATTTGCAAACTTGGGGGCGTTGGAGCCGTAACCTGCCATCTGGTACCGGTAGCCTATCCGAAGATCGGCAAACTCATCCACACCTGTGAACGCTGCATTATAGGCTGACGCAAACTGAAATGCCTGACCGCTGTTGGGTATATACTGACAAAACGCTGGTATGGCAGGCAATAAAATAAATGCTATTGTAAAAAGTCTCATCATCGGGTACGCGCTATCGTAAAATCGTAACTATACCTTTATACATTATTTTGTTATACTTCAGATCGATCGTATAGTAATATGTATCGGGTGGTAATACTTCACCGTTGTACGTGCCATCCCAGGGTTTATCAAAACCAACGCTCTGGTGTAGCAGCAGGCCGCGTTTACTATATATCTTGATCTCCGCTTCGTTATACTGGTCCACACCTTTGGATGCGGATATACGCCACACATCATTGGCATTGTCGCCATTGGGTGTAAATGCGTTGGGTATATCAATGCCCTCGAAGGTATAAATGAGTTCGATGTAGCGATCGCGTGGTGTACTCAGACTTTCGCCATCACTCAGCGCAATGGTAACACGTTTTGTTCCCAGGTTGATATCTTCCAGGTCAATATAGTTATACTGTATTGTACGAATGGCTTGTATATATTCCTGTATGGTAGTTTTACCCGTCAGCAACAGTTCACCGGTTGCTTCGTTGTATATACCGGTGATGGTTGGCGTGGAAGTAAAGAGCAGGCGGTCGTGCTCCGGCTCGAAATCATCCGGGCGGAAACGAATTTCAGCACGGGTGAGACTGTCGGAGTCTACATCGTTCGCCTCAAACAAAGCCGTTAGTATCTGGGCATCTTCACTTCCCAAATCATAATCCAGCGAATCGGTTTCCAGAAATGTAATCACAGGCGGATCGTCTACAGGGGCTATAGTATAATTAATGGATGCACTGACTTTGCTATAGCTGAATCCATCGCTTGCTTTCCAGTAAATGGTATCATAGCCTGTATAGTCCTGGGCAGGCTGGTATATAATGTTGGAAACCGAAGCGAAAGGAATTGTAGCATCCTGGGTCAGTGTTGCGTTGTTCAACACTAAATTTCCGTGCCTGGGAAGTCCTGTAATCTGTATGCCTGCAATCGGATTTCCATCCGGGTCGCTATAGGAATTAGCAATGTCTTGCGATACCAGCGGTGTCGCTATATCTTCATTTATAGCCAGGTTGTACGAACTTACCAGCGGCCTGCGGTTTACGATGAGTGTAAATTGCTGTTCATCCAGTACGTTTGTGCCGTCTTTGATCTGCAGCCTCACTACACTGCTTACCGGAGCGCCTGCAGGTGGTGTTCCTCGGAGTACCGCTGTATTTCTGCCGGTAGGCGGAATGGAGAGTGTTGCCCAGGATGGTTTCTGCACAGCAGCAATGGTGAGGTTATCCACTACATCGGTAATCGTAATGTTATACTGGTATAATTCCGCTTCTACGGCTACGGTTACAGGCTCTGAAGTAAATTTCACTTCCACTACATCAACGGTAAACGTTCGTGTAAATTCTTTGAAACCGGGATCAAGTAATTTTACGGTGATCTCTGCTGAGCCCGATTGATTCGGAGCCGGTTGATATTTTAATGTAGCTGTTGTGCCCGTACCATTATAGGTAACAACCGGGTTCGGTATAACGGTTGTATTTCCGGAGGTAGCTGTGAGTAATAATTGTTCGGTTTCACCGGGTCCTGCAGAAATGCCGGTGATCGTTATAGTCTTCTGCGCACCATTGCGAAGTACACGCTGAGGGTCTGGTGTTATTGCATCGAACACCGGGTCATCGTTTACAGCCTGCACCGTTACGGTGATGGTAGCAGCACCCGAGGTTGCACCGGCATTATCATTCACGCGATAACTTACCACTGCTGTCCCATAGTAATTCGCAGTTGGTGTAAAGGTTACTTCACCAGTAGCACTTGCTGTAAATGTACCGCCTGTTACAGTGTTGCTGTTTTGTATACCGGCTACAGCGGTGTTCAGATCGACCGTAGCTCCATCTATAGTCCCATCGGTGTCGGTATCGTTGGCCGTTACATCAAATTTAACCGCGGTATCTTCTGTTGTTGTTACGGCATCGTTCACCGCTACGGGAGCATCGTTGGAAGCTGATACAGTAATGGTGATCGTAGCACTGTTGGAAGTAAGTCCTCCATTATCATTAACCGTATAGGTTGCTGTAGCTGTACCGGTAAAGTTTGATGCCGGAGTATATATCACAATACCCGGTGATGCTGCGCTGGCAGTAAATGTACCGGCTGCATTGGTAATGGTATTCTGGATACCGGGCGATGCAGGATTGAGATCGATCGTTGATCCATTTATACTTCCATCCGGATCGGTATCATTCGCAATGACATTTATATTCAATACGTTGTCTTCAGTAGCTGTACCTGCATCATTGTTTGCTACCGGCGGATCATTGACAGCGGTTACCGTTACGGAGATTGTTCCTGAATTTGAGGTAGCCCCTCCGTTGTCGTTGACGCGATACTGCAACGTAGCCGTGTTGTTGAAGTTGGCAACCGAAGTAAACGTAACCATCCCGGATGTATTCACCGTCCAGGTGCCCTGCTTTTCAACTGATTTGATTGTTTGAATTCCGGATGCCGCTACATCTAGATCCACCGTTGCCACATTTACAGTTCCGTCTATATCTGTGTCGTTAGCCACTACGTTGATCTGTACCGCTACACCGTCTGAAGCAGTAGCCATATCGTTATTTGCAACGGGAGGATCGTTTACTGCGTTCACCGTTATCGTAACGCTTGCCTGATTTGAAGTAGCACCTACGTTATCATTAACCGTATAGGTAATGGAAGCTGTTCCATTAAAATTGTCAGCCGGGTCGAAGGTAAGCAGCCCTGAACCATTCACCGAGAACACACCTTGCGATGGCAGCGTAAATAAATTCTGAATACCTGCTAATGATGTATTCAAATCTACCGTAGCAGCGTTGATGGTTCCATCCGGATCACTGTCGTTTGCCACGAGAGAAAGTGTTGTAGTGGCATCTTCGTTGATGGTTATGGCATCATTCACTGCCACCGGCAAACTGTTCACAGAGTTAACCAGTATACTAAAGGTTCCTGTGTTGGATGCTGTACCGGTATTATCGTTTACGCGGTACTGGATCATAGCCGTTCCGTTGAAGTTCAGTGTAGGTGTATACGTCACATCACCGGTAGCATTTACCGAAAATGTTCCACCTGTACCGGGTCCGGAATTTTGAATACCCGCCTGGGCTATATTCAAATCAACCGTGGCCGGATTCACCGTTCCATCAATATCAATATCGTTGGCTACTACATTGAACGTTATCGTTTCATTTTCATCTGCACTGGTAAGATCGTTGTTGGCAATGGGTGCATCGTTCAACGGATTAACCGTGATGGTAATAGTGCCTATATTGGAAGTAGCACCCGTATTGTCGTTTACAGTATAGCTTGCCGTGGCCGTTCCATAGAAGTTAACGGTAGGGGTATACGTAATCACTCCGGAAGCATTTACAGTTATGGTCCCTCCGCTTACCGATGTCGAAGTCTGAATGCCGGCCGTTGCCGGATCAAGATCAACGGTGCCTTTGGCAATGGTGGCGTTACCGTCTGCATCTGTATCATTACTCACTATATCTTTCGTAACCGGTGTATCTTCATTGGTAGTGACTACATCATTCACGGCTATAGGAGCATCGTTCGCTGCATTTATGATAACGGTTATCGTTGCCGCGTTAGAGGTAGCACCACTGTTGTCGTTAACCTGGTATTGCAGTGTAGCCGTACCGTTATAATTTGTAGCGGGTGTAAACGAGACAACACCGGAAGTGTTCACCGTCCATGCGCCAACACCGTCCACGGTGATTGCGTTCTGTATACCAGAGTTTGCTGTGTTCAAATCTACGGATGTAGCATTGATCGTTGCGTTACCATCAGCGTCCGTATCATTACCGAGTACATTTATCGTTACTAACGTTTCTTCACTGGTGGTGGTCGCATCGTTTACTGCTACCGGTGCATCATTTACTGCGTTCACCACAATGGTAATGGTCGCGACATTGGAAGTAGCCCCGTCATTGTCATTAACGGTATATGTATGCGTAGCACTGCCATTAAAATTAGTGGCAGGTGTAAAACTCACGATGCCCGTTGTATTTACGGAATAGCTACCGCTGGCATCACTATAGGATGTCTGTATACCACCGGATGCTGTGTTCAGGTCAACCGTATTCGCAGCTATTGTTCCATCACCATCGGTATCATTAGTCAACACGGTTATGGTAACAGGCGTATCTTCATTTGTAGTGGCGGCATCGTTACCTGCTGTCGGAGCATCGTTTACATCAACGATGGTAACCGATATAGTGGCCTGGTTGGAAGTAGCGCCTCCATTGTCATTTACAGTATATGGCAGCGTTGCAGCGCCCTGGAAATTTGCCACCGGGGTAAATGTAACAACACCCGCGGCACTGACACTCCACCCTCCGGAAGGCGTAGTAAATATATTTTGAATCCCTGTAGTATTTACATCCAGGTCTACGGTATTGGCAGCAATAGTACCATCTATATCTGTATCGTTCGTTGTTACATTAAACGACACGGGTGTCTCTTCATTTGTTGTTGCATTGTCGCCATTCGCAACCGGAGGATCATTTACTGCCGTAACATTAACCAATATGGTAGCCACGTTGGACGTGCCTCCGCTGTTATCCTGTACTGTATAGGTGAGTGATACAGGACCGATGAAATCTGCCTTCGGTGTATAGGTAACAACTCCGGATGCGTTTACACTCCACGTTCCGTTACCATCCGGTTTTATATAGGTGTTGTCAATCGTTGGTGTACTGGTATCAAGGTCAACTGTATTCGCAGCGATTGTTCCATCAGGATCAGAATCATTTATGAGAATGGTAATCGTGAGGGCCGTCTCTTCCGGTGTTGTAAGACCGCTATCATTACCCGCTACAGGAAGATCGTTCGAGTCTGTTACGGTAATGGAAATAGTAGCCTGGTTTGAAGTAGCTCCGCTGTTATCCTGCACCGTATAGGTAACAGTAGCCGTACCGTTGTAATTGGCAGCCGGTGTATAGGTAACAACGCCTGTAGATGTATTCACAACCCACGAGCCTGCGGTGTTCGTATGACTGGCATCGATACCTGCTGTTGCTGTGTTCAAATCAACGGTCGATGGAACAACCGGTCCTTCCGCGTCTGTATCGTTATTAATAATGTTCAGCGATACCGGAGTCTCTTCCGGTGTGGTAACTCCTGCGCCATCATTGTTTGCTACGGGCAGATCGTTAACAGAGGCAATGGTAACGGTAATAGTCGCTTCATTGGAAGTTACTCCATTGTTATCGTTCACAACGTACTGAATAGACGCAGAGCCACTATAGTTTGCATCGGGTGTGAACGTAACTAAGCCTGCATTATCAACGGTAAAATCACCGACACCTGTAAGATCATTCGAGCTTTGTATTCCGTTTTGTGAAGGGTTCAGATCGACAG
The DNA here is from genome assembly GCA_966211525.1 of uncultured Chitinophaga sp. Classification (GTDB taxonomy): domain Bacteria; phylum Bacteroidota; class Bacteroidia; order Cytophagales; family Cyclobacteriaceae; genus Ohtaekwangia. Next base: position 36,663 of record CBIHOZ010000050.1, read on the forward strand.
TTGCCGCGTTGATCGACTCGTCATCTGTGTCGTTCGTAACTATATTGAAAGATACCGGTGTATCTTCATTGGTGCTGACCAGATCATTTGCTGCTACCGGCGGATCATTAACAGCATTGACGTTAACGGTTATAGTCGTAGGCAGTGAAGATATACCGAGATTATTTCTTACCGTGTAGTTCGTTTGAACCTCCCCTGTAAAATTAGGTGCCGGTGTAAAGGTTACTACGCCCGAGCCGTTGGCAACAAAGGTGCAACCTGATACCGTAACGGAAGATTGAATATCATCCTGCGATTGATCGAGATCTAATGTAGCCGGATCAAGGCCGAGCAAATCAATGTCGTTGGCAAGTACATTAATGGTAATGGGAGCACCGTCTTCATCAACGGAAGCATTGTCTGGCAACGTAACAGGCACCTGCGCAAAGGCTAGCCCGACTTGGGTCAGTAAAACACAAAGTAATATTTGGCGTAAAAAACGCATATTTCAACTATAGACGGACAAAAATAATTAAATTAATAATATCTCTATCCACTCTGAATTTTAATTGTAACTCTTAGTTTCGTGGTTTAATTGATTAAAAACAATGGTTGGTATCATTTCTCTAATCTTTTGGGTCGGTATATTGGTTGTCGGGTATACTTATGTAGGATATGGCATAATTATTTACATTTTGTCAAAGCTCAGAAAAAGAACAAACGTTTTAAGTTCTACGCCAGACGAACAATTGCCTGCTGTAACGCTACTCGTGGCTGCCTATAATGAAGCCGATATTATCCGCACAAAAATTCAGAATACACTTGAACTGGACTATCCGAAAAATAAACTGGAGATTTTTTTTGTGACCGATGGCTCCACCGATCAGACTCCTGAAATTGTAAAAGAATATCCTGCCATCCAACTATTTCACTCCTTCGAACGAAAAGGTAAGATCCATGCCGTCAACAGGGTGATGAAATCTGTCAAAACACCGATCGTTATTTTCTGTGATGCCAACACTGATCTTAATCGTGAAGCTATCAAATATATTGTAAGACATTATCAGGACCCGACTATCGGTGGTGTTGCCGGTGAGAAAAGAATTTTGAGTAAAGATAAAGATAACGCATCCGGATCAGGCGAAGGACTTTACTGGAAGTACGAATCGTTCCTGAAGAAAAAAGATGCAGAGGTATATTCCATCGTAGGTGCTGCCGGTGAATTATTTTCGGTACGCACCGATTTGTTCGAAGAACCTGCCGAGAACATGATCATTGAAGACTTTTATCTCTCGATGCGCATAACAGCAAAAGGATATCGCTTTGCGTATGAACCCGATGCTTTTGCCATGGAGACTGCGTCTGCTTCTGTAAAAGAAGAGTGGAAAAGAAAAGTGCGTATTTCTGCAGGGGGTTTTCAGGCGATGTCCAAACTCTCCTACCTGCTTAATCCATTCCGCTATGGCATTCTGAGCTTTCAGTATATTTCACATCGCGTGCTGCGCTGGACACTCGCTCCGTTCTTCTTGCCCATTATATTTATAGCCAATGTATGGCTCGCGTTTTACGGAATTCCTTTTTATCAACTCACCATGGCGCTGCAAGTATTTTTCTATGGACTTGCCTTTCTGGGATACCTGCTGCGAGATAAGAAGATTGGTATTAAAGGTTTCTTTGTGCCGTACTATTTTGCCGTGATGAACCTGTCGGTATACTTCGGACTAAACCGTTACCTGCGGGGCAAGCAATCGGTGGTTTGGGAAAAAGCAAAGCGCGCTACTGCTTAAAATACAAGCTGTTAACTATATATTTTTTGTCTGTAACATGATTAATACGGCTCTCGGATTTGACTAATTCCTGATCTGGTATAATTTTGCCAACCTTTAAAAAGCTGAACCCATGGGCCGCATATTTGAAAAACGAAAGCACAAGATGTTTGCGCGCTTTGACCGGATGGCCAAAGCCTTTACCCGAATAGGAAAAGATATAGCCATTGCTGTGAAGAATGGTGGTCCTAGTCCGGAGAACAATCCGAAGCTCCGTCTGGCAATCCAGAATGCCAAAGGTGTTAACATGCCGAAGGATAAAGTGGAAGCCGCGATCAAACGTGCCTCTTCAAAAGAAGAAAAAGATTTCCAGGAAGTTACTTACGAAGGATATGCACCCCACGGTGTACCGCTGATGGTAGAGTGTGCTACCGACAACCCTACACGCACAGTAGCCAACGTGCGCCTGCATTTCTCTAAAAATGGCGGAAGCATGGGTAACTCCGGATCGGTTGCTTTCCTGTTCGAACGCAAAGGCGTTTTCAAATTTGAACCGGCGAAGTTAAATCTCGATGACCTTGAGCTCGATCTCATCGATGCCGGTGCTGAAGATATAGAACGCAACGATGAGGAAATTATCATCTATACCAAGTTCACCGAGTTTGGTCACATGCTGAAGTTTCTTGAATCCAGAAACCTCGAAGCGAAAAGCTCAGAACTTCAATATATACCCAATACTACAAAGGAACTAAGCGAAGAGCAGCAGGATGAAGTATTGAAACTGGTTGAAGTGCTGGAAGGTGATGATGACGTTCAAGCCGTCTATCATAACCTCGCTTAATATAGAATCAATAAAACTATAGCTGTTGAGGCTATAGTTTTAATTTCTTGAATATACCTTCCGGTATGTTACGGATGATTAACATGATCAGTCTCCATACCGGAAGTACATAGATCACATCTTTTCTTTTCTTAACAGCTTTAAAGATCGCCTTGCTCAGATGCTCCGGTTCTGCGGTTAACGGTTTGGGCAACTTCAACCCTTCTGTCATACGTGTATTGATGAAGCCTGGCTTTACCGTTACTACATGAACGTTGCTCTTGGTAAGTCTGTTTCGAAGTCCGGAGAGATACGCTGTGAACCCTGCTTTAGCACTTCCATATATATAGTTACTTTGCCGGCCGCGCTCTCCTGCTACTGAACTTACCCCGACAATTACACCTTTCTTGTTTGCTTCATAGTTATTCGCTACAGCATTCAAAACGGAAACTGCCCCGGTATAATTCGAGTGAATAACTTTTTCGCAGGCAGTCCAATCCTGCTCCGAACGTTGCTGATCACCCAGCAAACCAAATACACAAACCGTAACATCCGGTTTCGGATTCAGTGATTCGTAAAATGACTGATGTGTTTCCGATTGAAGCGCATCAAACTTCAATGCTTTTGCTTCTATACGGTGACGGATCGCGGCATCATTCGCCATAATACCGAGTGTATCGGTATCGCGGCCGGCCAGGTAAAGATTATATCCATTTGTGGCAAACTCGTGCGCACAGGCAACGGCTACATCGCTGGTAGCTCCCAAGATTAAAACGTATGACACTTTTGTTGTTGATTAGGTCTTTCGCGATGAAAACGATTCCATATATCCTGCTGTTCATCGCTGCAACAAGATCTTTCAAACATACTAAATATCCGGTATCCGGCATATACACGGCTTCAATGACTTCACATTTTAACAATACTTGCTTAATACCTGAACACTATTTTAACGCATCCTTATTTGAAACGAATGTCGAAGAAATTTTATCTGTTAGCCGGTGCGTTGTTGGGTGTCATTTATCTCCGCGGATTGTTCATTCCACTCATGGATAACGATGCAGCGCATCATGCCAACATCGCGTTACATATGTTCCGTACGGGTGATTATGCCTCGCTGATCGATCAGGGCCGTGACTATCTTGACAAGCCTCACTTGCATTTCTGGCTGGCTGCGTTGTCCTATCACATCTTTGGGGTAAACTCCTTTGCGTATAAATTCCCTTCCCTCCTTTTCAGCATACTCGGCATCTACGCTACGTACAGGTTTGGAAAATTACTGTATTCCAAAGAGACCGGAAGACTGGCCGCATTTATACTCGCCACCTCCTTTTCATTTATACTCGCCAATCACGATGTTCGCATGGATGCCATCTTAACATCGTCTATCATATTTTCGATCTGGCAACTCATAGCCTTTACCAGAACGTTACGATGGAAGAACCTGGTACTGGCAAGTGTTGGACTGGCCTGCGGATTTTCAACCAAAGGCATGATCGGCATCGCGATGCCCGGCATAGCCGTTGCTGTCCATATACTATATGAACGCAACTGGACAACTTTGCTGCAGTGGAGATGGATATTGTTACCGGTATTGGTGTTGATACTGATTAGTCCTGTGCTATACTGTTACTATATC
>CBIHOZ010000051.1:0-40220 GCA_966211525.1 uncultured Chitinophaga sp.
ACTTTTTTCAAGAATCTCTTTAGTGCTTTGTTATTCTGAATTGCTGCGGTACATACCTAGCAGAATTTTTGAAACCTTCTCATAGCGGTCGTATAGATCCTGTGCCTGCGTTAATGGTATTGAGTTTAATTCTCCCAACACCTGTAAGATCGCTACACATTCAAATACAGCACTTCTTGCTATTGTGATGTAGTGTTTTTTATCAGCGCTGGTCATGCGGCCGGTTCCTTCCGCAAGATTCAACAAAATGTCCATGCAAGCTTTCTTCCACTGATCCTTAATATAGGGATCAAGCTTCTCGTTTGAGAAGATGATTTTCAGGGAATCCGTTACCAGATTTTTTGCGATCTGGTATACTTCTAGTTTTTCAAAATCAAACATGGTGCTGTTTTAGTCACATCACAACCGCGTTAGCGGAGAGGGGGGGATTCGAACCCCCGGTACCGGTTGCCCAGTACCGCAGTTTAGCAAACTGCTGGTTTAAGCCACTCACCCACCTCTCCAGGATTCAGCTTATCATTAGCCTTCAGGCTTAATCTTTTTTAAAAGGAGCTCATTTTGATTAGAAATGCGCCCTTTTTCAAAAACGAAGTGCAAATATATAAGTTGCCCGTAAACTATCGCAACGTGATCGAAAATTGTTTTTCAAAACCTGTTAATGTTGTGAACTTTTTTAAGCTCGTCATCGGTGCTATCCGTCTCTTACTTTGTTGCTATACTTCGTGCTGACTTAACGTTATAACACGAAGCGTGTATACATAAACCGATTGTACAAGATAACGATTATAGCGTGTTAATGTATTGACTGTCATGAAATTTCCGTTCACGGCAATCAATAATAAACCCGCTTCTTTTCAGTTTTCAGAATCGCGCCCGTCAATGTTGCAAAACCCCCGACTATTGCTCCGATGAATGCCGTTGCAAGCATCAGCCATATTTTTTCTTTCACTGGAAAGATAAGCGCAACTTTCTGTGCGAGATCGGCTGAAGCATTCGCATCAATCATCCATGCTTTGGAAAACCAGAGAAGTCCGATGGCGAGGAAGCCGGCCAGAAAATTTGCTTTCGATTTTAAAAGGTATCCCATGACGAAGGCTGCGATCGCCATACTATACCACGGAAGAAATAACTCAGCTATATACGCAAAGATGAATATAGCGATGACTTGAAGAATGAATTTCATTTCGCTGCAGGATTGAGATTAACAGTGATTGTCTTTTCGGCTTTGTTGTTTTCGGGCGACTGCAGAAAAAGCAGATTATAATATTTACCATTACACCAGGCATCGACCATATCTATATAGTGCGCACTGCCCGGGTTGCCCGATTGTCCACCCGGATATACTCCCCACGCTTTGGCACCGGTTTTCTCCAGACTCACCACCATTCTCCACGAAGGTCCATGCGTTTTGGAATGTGCATTAACAATATCGTGATTACCGCCCGTGAGTACATGTGCACTCAATGGTTCAAGTCGTAGTAAATGTCCTATATAACTGTCTTTATACATCGACCACTTAACCGGTTCCTCTGTATTGCTTTTTGCAGCGGTGGTGTCTTTTGATGCATGCTCGGCTTTCCATTGCGCAATGTCGTCTACGCTTAATGCGAATGCTTTTCTAAGTACATCACGTGCTGTTTCTTTTTCAGGTGTCCCTTGTATATCAAAGAAAGTAAGATCAGGCTTCTCTTTGATCAACCGAATGGTATTATAGGTTGTTGGGCGCGTGAGTGTAATTTTATTCTTCTCCAGTTCATCCCAGATCAATGGCATCAACACATCCCACCATGCTTCGTAATAGGAAGCACCTTCAGAATCTTTATCGTTAATATAGTCCCATGACTTCAGGATCTGAAATGCTTTCGCCTGCTTGGGAGTAAGATGCGCTGAATCAAGGTGACTTAAAAACACCGGAAGACTTTCGGCTGCTTTTAAATTATAATTATCATTCTGCAGCTTCATCATATCTTCTACCGTGATACTGTCTGATTCATTCAATACAGTATTGATCCTGCGATTTCGATAGGCTTCAAAATGCGAAGCCGTTACATAGTATGGATACGTTGCATCCACCGGGTACTGATTCGCTGAACTGACAAAACCGCGCGTAGGATTTTTATACTGCACATTTTGATCATTCGGAATATAGGCCTGCCATCCATTGGTCGTTTTACTGCCATCCAGTATAAATTTACCTTCAAAGATTCTGCGTACCGGAAATTTACCCTGTATACGCATCGCTATATCTCCGGCAGCGGATGCAAATACAAAGTTCTGCGGAGGTGTTGAGAAATGATTCAATGCATCGAGATAATCCTTGTGATTTTTGGCGCGATTCAATTTATAGAAAGTCAGTAATTCCTCCGACTCATCGTGTGTCATCCACCGGAAAGCGTGTTGTACAAGATTATTTTCGGCATGAAAATCTTCATCGTACGTAATCGGTCCGAAGTGAGTATATATTACAGTGTCGTAGAATGTTTCTTTACCGCGGATCTTGATGGCCTCGATAACTTTTTTCGTTTCAGTCCACTTGCCATCCAGCATATACTTGTCCTTCTTGTCATTCTCAAACTCAATGGCAAACCAATCTACGAGATCGCGTTGTGCGTTGGTAACGCTCCACGCAACCGAATCAGTAAAGCCAATGATGATAGCAGGGGAGCCCGGTAGCGATGCGCCCATGGCATTTGTACCGGGTGCATGCAACTGAACGACATACCAGAGCGAAGGCAATGATAAATTTAAATGCGGATCGCCACAAACTATAGGAGCACCGGTAGCAGTCTTGCTGCCGCTAACAGCCCAGTTGTTACTTCCCGTTGTAGGGTCTGATGCCGGTAATTTTTTAATGTTGATATACTCATCCGGAACACTGCGCGGTATAGTATCAAACGCGATCGGTTTAAACTTCCATCCGTTGGCATTATCAACGATCGGGTCACCAACCGGTTCGCGGTCCGGGTATAGCAGCTCAACTACATCTTTACCATATAGCTTCAACGCATTGGTCATCTCGATATCTTTATCGCCCATGCAAAGTGTCTTCGCCATGTTTTTCAGCAGCAGCGCGCACTTCAGTGTAGTCCAAGGTTCAGGTTTATAATCGAGGAGTTTATATTCGAAAGGAAGTGTTTTATCGTTGAGTGATGCGATATATGCATTGACACCTTCGGTATATTTCTCGATCATCGTTCGCGTGGTCGGATTCTTCATCATACCCGCTAATGCTTTTTCAGCACCGTATACCATGCCGAGTCTTCGGTTGGACCGATCACTCTCCAGCGCTACTTCACCTACAATCTCTGATACTCTTCCGGCTGCAGCGTGCGTTTGAATTTCCATTTGCCACAAGCGATGCATCGCCGTGATATAGCCTTGTGCGAGGTAAAGATCAGCGTCATTTTCAGCGAAGATGTGTGGTATCATCAAACTATCGAATACAACGGTAACCTTACCCGTCAGGCCGGGAATAGCAGGTTGTTCCGGTATACTATCGTCTTTTGCTTCGATGTTCTGCCAGAATCCGTGAAAGGGATCGAGGAATCTGCCGAGTGGGGGGAGTCGATTTCCCTTCACAATATGGCTGGTATCCAGGAGGTAAATGAGTCCCGCAGTGATCAGAAAGCAGAGTAAGAACTTAAAAACTTTCATTGACAGTTTAGGTTTGAGTGCTTGAAAGTAAAAACCTTTTTCTAATTTTCGGAGCACAATTCCGTGAAAACTCAACAGTAAATCGTTTGAAACAGATTCTTGCAAGATATACCAAGGAACAGGTAAAGAAGGCTGGTACTATAAAGGCCATATTTTTTGATGTGGATGGCGTTTTGTCGGAAGGAAAGATCATCTATGATGAGACCGGCAAGGAGATCAAGAATTTTAATGTAAAGGATGGTCAGATCATCAGTCATCTGCGCAAAGCTGGTATCATTACCGGTGCAATCTCAGGACGAGAGTCTGGGGCAACGACAAAACGTTGTGCCGAACTCAAGATCGATTTCTGCCACCAGGGTATCCTTGACAAAGCCTCTACATTTGAAAAACTGGTGAAGCACTATAAACTCAATGCGAAGGAAGTTGCCTTCATCGGGGATGATATTAACGATCTTGTTGTTTTCAGACTGGCAGGTTTCAGTGTTTGTCCGGCAGATACATTTCAGTATATAAAAGATGAAGTTGACCTGGTAACATTTGCCAAAGGCGGTAAAGGTGTATTGCGCGAAGTAGCAGACCTCGTGTTATCAGCACGCGGTGAGTTTGAAAAAATTATTAAAGGGTAAATTATCAACATGGAAATATTCAAGGATAAAGTTCAGATCGCAGATAAAGTTACACTCGGTGGTAACAAGATGGTATTGTTTGCCGGCCCATGTGCTGCAGAGAGTTACGAGATCTGTATCGGAACAGGAAGCAAAGTGAAAGAACTTTGTGAGAAGCTCGACATTCAATATGTATTCAAGTCATCGTTCGATAAAGCAAATCGTACTTCTTCAGGTTCGTATCGCGGTCCTTCTAAAGAAGGCGGACTTGAAATTCTGGCGCGAGTAAAAAAAGAATTAGATGTACCCATCGTAACCGATGTACATGAGTCCTATCAATGTGCAGAAGTTGCCGAGGTAGCCGATGTATTGCAGATACCTGCGTTCCTGTGTCGCCAGACAGATTTACTGAAAGCAGCAGCGCGCACCGGTAAAGCAGTAAAGATCAAGAAAGGACAGTTCATGGCTCCGGAAGACATGAAGTATGCCGTTGATAAAGTAAGAGGGGAGAACAACAATAATGTATTTCTTACTGAACGCGGAGCAAGCTTCGGCTATCACACGTTGATTGTAGATATCCGTTCACTTCCAATCATGCGTCAATATACTCCGGTAATTTTCGATGTAACACACTCGGTACAACAACCCGGTGGTAAAGGCGGATCATCCGGAGGACAACGTGAGTTCGCTCCGTTCCTCGCACGTGCTGCAGCCGCTGCCGGTGTAGATGGTTTCTTCATTGAGACACATCCGAACCCGGAAGTAGCATTAAGCGATGGACCGAACATGATACCACTTCACCAGATGGAAGAATTCCTGAAGATGCTGAAACGCTATTGGGAACTTGGGAAGGCTTGATGTTAACCGTATACCGTTATACGTGAATCGTTACACGTTAATCTTTTCTTGAGGTTGAGACTTTGTTGAAGGGAAGTATATATATATCCTTTCATAATAAAACTAAAATCCAGGAGCACGAAGGACACGAAGAAGACACCGAGTAGCACAAAGGAAATACGTTCGTGCAGTTTGTGATTTCGCTGTGTCCTCGGTGTTTCTGGATTTTTTCTGCGTTTATCTGTGCAATCTGCGGGCCCCTTCACTAACTGCTGTTTGTAAATCAGAAAAATTTCCACTTCATCTCCGAATATCCTTGTAGACTCGGTCATTCGTTCTACCTTTGCCAATACTCTACAAAGTTAGTGGTTTATGTATCGATCAGATTCAGGCAATACAATTTTTTACGCGCATCACGCTGCTTTTCAGACAATTGACTGTTCGATGGAACACAATTGTGGCGCTTGTAAACACAGTTGTTGTGGGCAGTAATCTGCCGCTGAATCATCTCCACCAAGTAACGATCACAAAAGCATTAATATCCTTGAATCACATTTATCCCATAAAAACAAAAGTAAGCCGACACCAACGCGAGCAATTGCTTCAGCAGCGTCCGTTGCTGATCTGGTTTACAGGTTTATCAGGCTCCGGTAAATCAACACTCGCGGTTCAGCTCGAAGCGCAGTTACACGATGCCGGATTTAAAACATACCTGCTCGATGGCGATAACATTCGCGCAGGCCTCAACAAAGACCTGAACTTTACCGATGAAGGACGCGTAGAAAACATTCGCAGAATAGGAGAGGTGTCCAAGCTGATGCTCGATGCCGGTATCATTGTATTGTCGGCATTTATATCTCCGTTCCATGCCGATCGCGAACAGGTAAAGAATATAGTGGGAAGCGAGAATTACCTGGAAGTATTTGTCGATACACCGCTTGATGTTTGTGAACAGCGCGATGTAAAAGGACTATACAAGAAAGCACGCGCGGGCGAAGTAAAGAATTTTACCGGTATAGATTCGCCTTACGAAGCACCTCGGAACCCTGATATAGCTATACCAACCCATCGCTATAGTGTTGAAGAATCGGTAGACCAGTTGATGAACCGTATTTTGCCGAGAGTTACCGCAGTGCTGTAAAGAAAGATATATAGTATAGAGATAATATTAAACAACGAGATGAGCCACCAATATTATTTAAGTCACCTGAAAGAACTGGAAGCTGAGGCGATCTTTGTGATCCGTGAAGTAGTAGCCCAGTTTGAAAAACCTGCTTTATTATTTTCAGGAGGAAAGGACTCCATCGTGCTGGCGTACCTGTCACGGAAAGCTTTTGCCCCCGCGCGTATACCCTTTCCGTTGGTACACATTGATACCGGGCATAACTTTCCGGAGACGATGGAGTATCGCGACTGGCTTGTAAACGAGTTAGGAGTAAAGCTGATTGTTGGCTCTGTACAGGAGAGTATAGATAAAGGCCGCGCGAAAGAAGAGACTGGCTACAATGCAAGTCGTAATTCACTGCAGACGGTAACGCTGCTTGATACCATCGAGCAACATAAATTCGATGCCGCCATGGGCGGTGCAAGACGTGATGAAGAAAAGGCTCGCGCGAAAGAACGCTTCTTCTCACACCGCGATGAATTTGGACAATGGGATCCCAAGAACCAGCGTCCGGAGTTATGGAACCTGTTCAATGGACGAAAACATATAGGGGAGCATTTCCGAGTATTCCCAATTTCCAACTGGACTGAAATGGATGTATGGCAATATATACACCTTGAAAATATACCCATCCCGAAACTATACTATTCACACGAACGTGAAGTAATTATCCGCGATGGTGCTATACTTTCAACCTCACCGTGGTTAAAACTTAAACCGGATGAAGTACCGATGAAGATGACGGTGCGCTTCCGTACCTGTGGCGATATGCCGATAACAGGAGCTGTTGTATCGGATGCTGATACGGTAGAGAAGATCATTGCCGAAGTAGCAGCGTCACGCAAAACAGAACGCGGCACACGCGCAGACGACAAACGCTCTGAAACAGCAATGGAAGACCGTAAGAAGTCAGGTTACTTTTAATCACTCAAATCATCTGAAGAAAAATGAATTCGTATTTAAATAATCAGCTGCTCCGGTTTACAACTGCAGGTAGTGTAGACGATGGAAAGAGTACATTGATCGGACGTTTGCTATACGATAGTAAATCTATATTTGAAGATCAGCTGGAAGCTGTGGAGGCATCCAGTGCACGCAAAGGTTTTGACTATGTAGATCTGTCGTTGCTTACAGACGGATTGAAGTCCGAGCGTGAGCAAGGTATAACCATCGATGTAGCCTATCGCTACTTCGCTACACCCAAACGTAAATTTATCATTGCCGATACACCGGGTCATATACAGTATACCCGTAATATGGTAACGGGTGCATCTACAGCAAACCTCGCGCTCATTCTGATTGATGCGCGTAAAGGACTGGTAGAGCAGACATACCGTCACTCGTTCATTGCATCGTTGCTGAAAATTCCGCATATCATTGTTTGTGTTAACAAGATGGACCTCGTGAATTATAGCGAGGACGTATTCGACAGAATTGTTGAAGAGTATAAAGCGTTCTCATCCAAACTCGAAGTATCCGATATACAGTTTGTGCCGATCAGCGCGCTGGCTGGTGATAACGTAGTGAATCGCTCCGAGAATATGGAGTGGTACCAGGGCGCTACCTTACTACACATGCTGGAGACTGCACACATCGAGAGCGATCATAATCATATTGATAGTCGTTTCCCGGTACAATATGTAGTTCGTCCGCAGTCAAAGGAGTATCATGATTTCAGAGGATATGCAGGACGTGTTGCCGGTGGTATATTCAGACCAGGTGATGATGTAGTCGTGCTGCCTTCCGGCTTTCAGTCGAAGATCAAGGAAATATATACCGGCACTGAAGTGCTTGAAGAAGCATTTGCTCCAATGTCAGTTACCATTACATTACAGGATGAGATTGATATCAGTCGTGGTGATATTATAGCAAAACCAAACAATCATCCACAGTCTGAACAGGATATAGACCTGATGATTTGCTGGATGAATCAGCGACCAATCAATCTCAATACAAAGTTTTTTGTTCGTCATACTACGCGCGATGTAAAAGGTGTATTGAAAGAGATTCAGTATAAACTTGATATCAACAACCTGCACCGCGTAGAGAATGTTGATCAACTGGTAATGAATGACATTGCCCGCGTAAGAATACGTACAGCCCAACCGTTGTTTTTCGACAGCTACCGTAAAAACCGCATCACCGGAAGTGTTATTTTGGTGGATGAAGGAACCAATGAGACCGTAGCTGCCGGAATGATTGTATAATTTGTAAATTTCCGGATGGATATAAATAACTCGTTGCTGTCATTAGCCATTCGTGCGTCAGAAGAAGCCTGCAGGGAAATCTTGCAGGTATATCAGTCCGGAGATTTTCAGGCCGAATCAAAAGGTGATAACTCACCGCTGACGCGTGCCGATAAACAGGCGCACCAGGTTATAGCATCTATACTCGAATCATCTGGGTTGCCCGTGCTGAGCGAGGAGGGTAAAGCTATACCGTATGCGGAACGCAAGGACTGGCACTACTTCTGGATGGTAGACCCACTCGATGGCACCAAAGAATTTCTGAAACGTAACGGTGAGTTTACCGTCAATATAGCGCTCATTCATAAAGACACAGCCGTATTGGGAGTTGTTGCTATACCCGTTACCGGGGAAGTGTTTTATGCTGCACAAGGTACGGGAGCGTTTGTAAAACGTGCGAATGGTATAGCATCACTTGCCAAACGTTTGCCGGTTGATCTGAAGCAACCTCATCTACGGGTGGTAGCATCGCGTTCGCATATGAACGATGAGACCAGAACATTCATAAAAGCACTGCAGGAGCCGACACTCGTATCACAAGGCAGCAGTTTAAAATTTTTGTTGTTGGCCGAAAACAAGGCAGATGTATACCCGCGCTATGCGCCCACCATGGAATGGGATACCGCAGCAGCACACATTATTATGAACGAGATCGGTCTCAAAGTACTTCAACTCAATGAACGGGAAGAACTCGTATATAATAAAGAGAACCTGCTGAATCCGCACTTCCTCGTGCGATAGGCACACCGTTGTACGCCACCTACGCTACAGATTCATCGGCTGGAGCCTTCAGGCTTCACCGCTGATAAAAAAAACGTTGTTAAGAACTCGTCCTTCCTCGTAATGTTGACATAATAACCTGAACACCGCATCTTTATAGTACGCCTCGCGTTTGGAAGAGCACGGGCACGTTAACATCGTGGGGCGCATGCCGAACAGGCTATGAAACAATAGTCAGCAAAAATCACAAGTATAAAGGTGAAAGCATATTCGGAAGAGGATCTGATCAAATACCTGAAAGAAGGTCACGAAGGTGCTTTCCGGATTGTGTTTGATCAATACTATCGCCCGCTGACGCTTTTCGCCATGAAGTATATTGGTGATGTGGAGGAATCAAAAGAGATTGTCCAGGAGTTCTTTATCCGCTTCTGGACAAAACACGATGCCATCAACATTCGCTTTTCACTTAAAACCTATCTATACCACGGAGTCCGCAATGCGTGTCTCAATTTTATAGAGTCCAATAAAGTCGTGCAACGCCACATGCGCGACTATAACAAGGCTGATCTCTCCAGCGATAATCCGCTTGAGCGCATACTGGTTGCTGAGCAGGAAGAGCTTTTCATGCAGGCCATCGATCGCCTTCCCGAAAAATGCCGCGAAATATTTTTCCTCAGCCGCATCGAGAAATTGTCCAATCAGGCTATAGCCGATCAGTTACAACTGTCCATTAAAACCGTGGAAGGACAAATATCCATAGCATTAAAACGATTACGCGATTTACTGATCTCAGTTCTCGTACTGCTGTTTTCGTAGTCAAAAAAATATTTTTGTAAATTTTTCTACTGCCTTTAAGGGTTGCTGTAAAATTTCCTGTCTATAGGGCGATTTAATTTTTACCCAAGCCTTAAGAACCCTATGCAGCAATTTTACTCCGGACAGAAATATTTCAGGTGTAGTAAGCAGTTTACGTATAGCCTCCTGGTTGGCCTGGCGTTGTTGTTCGGTGCTACCGTGCCGGTATATGCACAGCAGGTAACATTCTATGAAAGCTTTGATGAGACAGACGTGGGCGAGTTACCCGAAGGCTGGACCACCTGGCAAAACGGTGGAGGCGGTGCACAGATATACTGGGCCGTGTTCAAGTATAATCCGTTTGGCGTTGAGAAATATGCGATCTCAAATATAGAGCCTGGTCGCGATGGCATGACTGATGAAGACTGGTTGATCACCCCCAGGATAACACCGGCTGAAGGTGATTACCTGATGTTCGATAGTCGCAGATCATTTTTTGATACAGGCGATAATTTCGAAATACGAATATCCACGACAACGAATAAAGCTCCTGAAGCATTTACAGAGACATTGGCAACCTATACCGAAGCCGAGATGCCTTTCGAAGTAGAAAAGCTGCGCATCGATCTTTCGGAATATAAAGGTATACCGATACATATAGCTTTTGTTCACATTTCAAATGTAGGCTCAGAAGCAGAATCCGGTATATGGTTTATGGATGATGTGGAGGTGCGTCCGATTCAGGCTGCCTATATCGATGATACCTATTTTCGTCAGGCTACATCCCCGCCACAACCTCCGGTAAAGCTGGGTGATGTTGCTTTTCCCGGCATCGTGGAATTTGCAATCAATGGAGATTACGATAACGTTGACCTGACGTCAATCACTTTTACTACCGAGGGAACAACCGATGTTTCGCTCATCAAGGAAGTAAAAGTATACTATACTACGGATGAGTTTGTGTCCATTGATGATCTCATCGCAGGACTCGTGCCGCTCTTTGGCTCATTGGAAAATCCAACGGAAACATTTGAAGTGACCGGAAATGTATCGATGGAATTGGAGAACCTCCATTTCTTCTGGATAGTATATACTTTAGACGATTCGCGTGAGCTCACATTTCCGTATCCGCAGATCGATATCACCTTCGAGAAGTATATAGCGAATGGGCAGGAATATATACCTTCCGTACGAACATACTTCGGGGCTATTGATGTGGTGCCGCCAACGGTGGTGAACGATAATTTCACGGACGCCATTGAGATCACAACCGATGTTGAACGCTATGGATCGTCAACCTATCCTGCTACATACGAACCCGAGCACGATGTTATAGCCTACTGCCAAAACAACGGCTATGAAATGATACACTCGGTATGGTGGCACTTTACAGCTCCGGGCAACGGACTGGTTACAGCTGATCTGGCAGAATCGCGATTCAATACCATTGTAGCATTCTTCGATGAGAATATGAACCAGGTCGCGTGTAATGATGACATCAACAGCAACCAGCAACAATCACGTATTACCAATTATGCGATGACGAAAGGACAGAAGATATATATCCGCGTCAGCGACATTGGTGGATTTGGCGGTACATCGTATCATGAATCCGGTGTAGTGATTATGGACTTTACCTTCTCAGCACCGGTGGGCACCGAAGACGATTACCGGGCCATCACTATATCTGCACCGTATCCGAATCCCGCATCAGCGACAGCGTCATTTGATCTCGAGGTGCAGAAGCCGGGAGACATCACGATCGATATACAGGACATGGTTGGAAAACGTGTGCTCGAACAGCAGGCGAAATATAGTCCCGGTAAACACACCGTTACATTTGATGCTTCTGCGTTGCGCCCTGGTACTTATATAGTGCGCGTAGAAGGACACGGCACACAGCAGGCCCGTAAACTGATCATTACCCGGTAGAATATATACTATAACGAAAAGCTAAATCTGTTACCCTAACCGTATTGTATGCAAGTAAACAACGATGATGAGCGCAAATGGTACCTGGCCACCAAAGTATTAACGAGTGGACTGGATGAAACTGAACAAACCGAGTGGGAGACGTTGAAGAACGATCTCACCTTTCAGCAGGAATTTGCGCTGGTGGAAAAGTACTGGAGCAAACTGGATACACTGCCGTACCAGCAGATTGATCCGCAAAAAGACTGGAAGATTGTTCGCGACCGCGTTCAGCAGGAAATACCACTGCAGCGCGAGCGTGTAGCCATGCCGTGGCTTCGCTATGCTGCCATCATTGTAGTTTGCATGGCGGTGTCATTCTTCGTGGGATCCCGAATGAGAAACGGCTTTTTCTTAGGTGGAAGCCAACAGCTCACCACCATTGAAGCACCGGCCGGTTCCAAAACCTATATAACATTACCCGATAGTTCCAGGGTGTGGTTGAATGCCAAAAGTAAAATTTCATTCGATGAGAGCTTCGGTATAGATAACCGGTCTTTAAAGCTGGAAGGTGAAGCGTTCTTCGATGTGGTGAAGAAGAAAATTCCGTTTCGCGTAGAGACCCCGTTGTATACAGTAGCCGTACTGGGAACAGCCTTCAACATTAAAGCCTATAGCGATGACGATCATATAAGTACCACGCTTGTACGCGGTCTTGTAAATATAGAATATACAACGCCACTCGGGTCAAAGCAAATCATGCAATTGAAACCCAATGAAAAAGTAATTGCTTCCCGGGCCGACACAAGCAATGCTTCTGCTGGTAACTATATATTCAATCATGAAAGAGGTATCGATGCCGAGAACGAAACTTCCTGGAAAGATGGATGGCTTTCTGTGAACGGTGAATCACTTTATGAACTCGCCCGCAAGATTGAGCGCCTCCATGACGTAAAGATAAATTTCGAGAACGAAGAACTTAAAGCGTATCGGTATACCGGTCGCCTGCGACAATTAAGCCTCGAGCAAGTGTTGAAGGCATTGGCACTGACCTCGCCTGTTGAGTTTACGATTGATGAGAAGAACGTTATCCTGCGGGAGAATCAATCCACCAAATCAAAATACCGCTCGCTGCAAGCCCCCTGACTATATATATACTAAATGAACCTAAACCCAATGGACATGAGCATTCTATACGACCACCGTACCTGACAGGTACTGCCATAAAATAAAAGGGGACCAAAAGATGCTGTCACATCTTCTGATCCTGAAGGACTGGTAAACAGTTCTGCCGCGCTTTTTCAAGCGAAGGCAATACTCCTTTTTGTTAACCAAATCCCATTTAATTCTATGAAAAAAAATAGATACGGCCAAGCCTGTGTCCGGTCGGTAGTGAATAAAATAACGGTGGTTATGAAAATCTGGCTTTTAATATTGATTCCTGTTGGCGTAGCAATCGCTTCCAATGTCCATTCGCAGGATCTGAGCATCGAGCTGAAAGATGTAACATTGCGCGAAGCGTTTCGCGCAATTGAGAAGGAGAGTGACTATTCATTCTTCTTCAACGATTCATTTGCTGATCTGAATAAAAAAGTTTCGGTCTCGGCACATAACGAATCGCTTCAAAGTATACTCGTGAAGCTACTCGCGTCAACCAACCTTACCTATAAAATTATGGAAGGCAACCTGATTGTGATTGCTCCTAAAAATGCACCCGAGCAAATCGTAGTCAAGGGAAGAGTCACATCTGCTACCGATAAGCAACCATTGCCCGGAGTAAATGTAACGGTGAAAGGAACACCACGCGGAACCATCACCAACGCGAACGGTGAATATAGTATAGAAGTTGAAAAGGGATCAACGCTTACATTCTCGTTCATCGGCTATGCTCCGGTAGATATAGTGGTAGGCAATCAAAACACAGTAGACGTAGCATTGACGGAAGACATCACTACGCTGAAAGAAGTTTCGGTGGTATCAACCGGATATCAGGTGGTGGATGAAAGATTGTTTACCGGTTCGGTAGTAAGTCTCTCCGCGCAGGAAATTAAGACAGAAGGTACAGTTGATCTAAGTCGCATGTTGCAAGGCCGCGCAGCTGGTGTATCAGTACAAAACGTATCGGGTACATTTGGTGCCGCTCCGAAAATTCGTGTTCGCGGTGCTACTTCAATAACGGGAGATAATAAACCACTGTGGGTTATTGATGGTGTTGTATTAGAAGATGTAGTGAATGTTTCGGCAGAGCAGTTAACCACAGGCGATCCGAGTACATTGATTGGTTCATCCGTGGCAGGACTCAACGCCGATGACATAGCGAACATTACCATTCTGAAAGATGCATCAGCCACTGCGTTGTACGGAGCACGAGCAAAAGATGGTGTGATTGTGATCACCACAAAGAAAGGTCGTGTAGGTAAGCCACAAATAACCTATACCGGTAATTTCTCAACATACCTGCGTCCAACCTATAATGACTATAACATTTTGAATTCAGTTGACCAGATGTCGGTATATGCCGAGATGGAACGGAAAGGATTACTGAATCACGCGGACGTTGCTAATCTTCCGAACGGTGGTGTATATACCAAGATGTATAACGTCATCAACGATTCGTATAACAATGGTTCTGATGAATTTGATGTACCGAATGAAGATGCCGCCAGACGTGCCTTCTTACAACGGTATGCCCAGGCGAACACAGATTGGTTCGATATACTTTTCGATAACTCGTTTGTACAGGAACATTCACTCGGGGTATCCGCAGGTTCGGAGGCATCGCAGCTATACTTCTCTACCAGTTACTATAATGATAATGGATGGTCGGTTGCCGATAATGTGAAGCGCTATACCGCGAATGCGCGTGGTAATTTTAAAATTAATGACAAGATGAGCTTCGGAATAATCGCTACAGGTTCCGTACGCGATCAGCGTGCACCGGGTACTGTCTCACGACAGACCAACGTTGTATCCGGTGGCTATGATCGCGACTTCGATATAAATCCTTTCAGCTATGCGTTGAATACAAGTCGCGTGCTAACTGCGTATGATGAGAATGGAAATCTCGAATATTTCACACGCAACTATGCGCCATTCAATATTCTGAATGAAGTACAAAAGAACTACATCGATCTCAATCAACTTGATTTCAAACTACAAGGTGAATTCAGCTACCAGGTATTGAAAGAACTGAAATATGATTTTATAGGATCGGCCCGTTCGGTAACAACCGTTACGGAACATAAAGTAGAGGAAGGCTCCAATATGGCGGAAGCATATCGCGCTGATGGTTCACAGATCATTCGTCTTGGAAATAAATTTCTGTACGTAAATCCCGATTACCCGAATGTAGATCCCGTAGTGGTATTACCGCAGGGAGGTTTCTACAATCGTACCGATGACAAGATGGCGAGTTATTATTTCAAGAACCAGCTCACGTGGAATCATACTTTCAACAGTATACATAGTGCGAACCTGGTGGTGGGACAAGAGATCCGACAAGTGGATCGTCAAACTTCCTATAGCAATGGATACGGTTATCAATATAGTCGTGGTGGTGTTCCCTATACCGACTACCTCATGCTGAAGCAACAACTCGAAGGTAACTTCAATTACTTCGGGATGGGAAATGGCTTTGAGCGGTATGCAAGTTTCTACGGAGGTGCTACGTACTCCTACAACAGTAAATATGTACTCAACGCCACGGTGCGTATGGACGGATCGAATCGCCTTGGAGAATCGCGTACAGCCCGGTGGTTGCCTACCTGGAACGTGAGTGGAGCCTGGAATGTGGACACCGAGCGATTCATGGAAGGTATACAGAGTATAGATTTCCTTACACTCAAAGCAGGCTACGGTTTAACAGCGAATACCGGAAATGCGAATAACGCCTCCGTTGTATTTCGCAGTGCAACTACACGCAGACCGTATCTCAACGAAGGAGAATCTCTTATCGGTATAGAAAGTCTTGAGAACTCAGACCTCACGTGGGAGAAGCAGTATGAACTGAACGTTGGTTTCAATACAGGACTCTTCAACAAGTTTGTTATCACCGCTGATTTTTATAAACGCAATCAGTTTGATCTTATCAGCATCATCAAGACATCCGGTATAGGAGGGGAGCCCTTTAAAGCCATTAACTATGCTGATATGAAATCGCGTGGTGTTGATCTTACCATAGGGGCAACTATATTTAATCGTACTGATTGGGGCTGGAATACAAACTATGTTTTTAGCTATAACAAAAGTGAGATCACCAACCTGCGCAACGAACCACGAGTCTTCAACCTTGTATTCCCGGAAGGTGGTGCGATGGAAGGATACCCGGTGCGCGGATTGTTCTCGGTGAAGTATGAAGGACTTGACCCGGAGTCAGGCATGCCGGTGTTCATCAATCACGATGGCAACCGAAGCTCCGATGTTTTTCTGCAAAGCTCGAATATAGCGCACTTGCAGTACGAAGGTTCTGTTGATCCAACGGTAACAGGAGGTCTGTCCAATATATTCCGCTATAAAAATCTGTCGTTGAATATATTTCTTACCTACCAGGCAGGGAACAAGATTCGGTTGAATCCCGCTTTCAAAACGCGTTACTCAGATCTCGATGCAATGCCACGCGAATTCCTTGATCGCTGGGTGTTGCCAGGCGATGAACAATATACCAATGTTCCATCGATACTTGATTACACATCACTTAGCCGACTGGGGGCTATATATCCATACAATACGTACAACTACTCTACGGCACGGGTAGTAGATGGAGGCTTTGTTCGCATGCGCACTATATCGCTGACGTATAATCTTCCATCGAAGATGCTCGCAAATACTGGGCTGGGCAATGCATCGCTTACCCTGACCGGAACTAATTTACTGCTGCTCTATGCGGACAAGAAACTATACGGGCAAGATCCTGAATTCTATTCATCAGGTGGTGTAGCCATGCCTGTACCGAAGCAGATCACGGCAACCATAAAGATCAACCTCTAACCGAATGAAGGTAGCTATGAAAAAATATATATACAGTTTGATGGTAGCAGGTATAGCGGTAAGCGGATGTGAAGACTTCCTGTCCAAAGTACCCGACAACCGTACCATACTTGATTCAAAGGAAAAGATCGCAGAGCTCCTTGTTACCGCGTATCCGGAGGGGAATTATATACCTTTCTGTGAGGCGATGTCAGATAATGTGGAAGACAATCCAACGCAGTCGCAGGACGCACGCAATACGGACCCGTACTTCTGGCGCAGTGTGAACGCTACTGCACAGGATACTCCTGAAAATTACTGGAACTCGTGCTATACGGCTATAGCGGCTGCCAACCACGCGTTGCGTGCCATCGACCAGGCCGGTAATTTACCTGAATACAATGCGCAGAAAGGTGAAGCACTGGTGGCCCGCGCATACGCACACTTTATGATCGTAGCATTGTTTGCCAAAACATACGAGCCCGGTACGGCAGCATTCTATCCGGGTATACCGTATGTAACAGAGCCGGAGACAGAGTCTTTAAAGAAGTATGGAAGACACACGGTGGAGTATGTATATAACATGGTGGAGAAAGACCTGACTGAAGGTTTACCGCTTATTGATGATGAAAGTTATGTAACAGACGATGCGGATGCCAATGGTGTGCCTCGCTATCACTTTACCCGTGCTGCTGCACACGCCTTTGCTTCGCGTTTCTACTTGTTCAAAAAAGATTATGCAAAGGTAATTGAACATGCTAACCAGGTTTTCCCGAATGGCGATTTTGCTTCAAACCTGCGCCCGTGGAATACAACGTACAGGACATACGCCATGAACGAACTGATCACAAACTATACGCGATCGTCAGAAAAGGCAAACCTGTTGCTCTGTGAAACTTTATCGGACTGGGCTTTCTCCTATAACACGCTGAAGTATACCACCGGCGTCAACACCAAAACATCTATACTCGACCGAAACCCGATGCAGGGGAGCTACGCGTATTGGGTATATTATAGTTCGGCTACACAGGTATACTTTGTGCCCAAGTTCAAAGATCACTTTGTGCGCACCGGTACGAACGCCAACACCGGTTTTACCTATACCATTGTACCACTCTTCACAACGGAAGAAGTGTTACTGAACCGTGCCGAAGCCTATACCATGCAGAACAACCTGCAGGCAGCGCTGGACGATATGAATATACTGGTGAGCAAACGGATCACCGACTATGTACCGCAGTTCCATAATCTCAATGCCAACAAACTCTATAATTTTTATAAAGAGAGTATAAATCAGAAGGCAACACTGCTGGCGGTACTCGACCTGCGCAGAGCAGAATTTATCCACGAAGGATTGCGCTGGTTTGATATACTTCGTCACGACCTCACTGTGACACACCGCATTCGCGATGGTGAAAGTATACAGCTCACAGCAGGTGATCCGCGCAGGGTTTTACAGATACCACCGGAAGCCATTTCACTGGGCGGACTTGAACCCAATCCACGATAAGTACTATTAAATCCGAAAGAACTATGGCCTATAAAAATATACTTACGCTTTTTATACTGCTGCTGCTTAGCGGTTCAGCGTGTAATGATCCGTACAACGATATCGATGGAAAAGATCCGGATTATGTTACCAATGATAATGAGCGTGAACCAACTGAATTGGACAATTGGCTACGCAGTAATTTTACCGTGCCCTATAATATACAGGTAAAATATCGTTGGGACAATTCGGAACTTGATCCCTATAAAAACCTGACACCTCCTGCTGTGAACAAAGTACAGGGCGTGATGGATGTAGTAAAGAAAGTCTGGATCGAGACCTATAACCAGGTTGCCGCGACTGACTTCATTAAGAAGTATTGTCCTAAGCAGTTTTTGCTGGTAGGCAGTGCCAACTATAATTATGACGGATCGATGACGATCGGTACAGCCGAAGGCGGACGCAAGGTTGTGCTGTTTGTAGTAAATGATTTCAATCCTGCCGACAATGGAAATATAAAACAGTTGATCCATACCGTGCAGCACGAGTTCGGACATATACTGAATCAAAATATAGCCTATCAACCCGAGTTCAAGGAAGTAACAGCCGGTAACTATACGGCCAACTGGAGTTCGGTGTCGCTGGCAGAAGCAAGAGCACGGGGTTTCATCACCAGCTATGCGATGGCTAGTACCGATGAGGATTTCGTAGAGATGGTTGCTACCATGCTGGTAGAAGGTAAAGAAGGTTATGAACGAATCCTTGCCTGCGAGACCAATGCAAACTCACGCGCTTTGTTAAAGCGTAAAGAACAATATGTAGTGGAGTACTTTCGTGAAAAGTATAAGATTGATTTCTACGCCTTGCAGACTAAAGTACAGGAAGCGATCAATGCAATTGCTCCCGGTGACCCAATAGAAGAGCCTGCACCGCTCTTCGATATATGGGGATATGAAAAGGACTCAACAGCTATACGTTTTGATTTTAACTTCTATAGTTATCCTTCCGGATTTTCAACTGCGTTCTTCTCCGACTTTAATATACTGGCACGCAAAGGATATGGATTGGACACATACTTCCGGTTGTTCTATTCCGCAGAAAACCAGATGACGTTACAGTTACATTACCACACCAACGGCCCGGGCGAGCGCATATACTATGTAGCTAACTATTACTTTGAAATATACCGAAGTGAGGATGACATCTTTGGTTTTGCCTATGTAGGTAACGATGAAAACGGGCGGATGCTGGCCGAGGACTTCGGTGCCTTTAACATCCTCGATTTCTTTGCCGGATATACCTATAAGATCGAGTGGGAGCGAACTTCGTGTCCGGGCAGTAACCTGGTAGGATTCTACCCGGCAAGTACTCCGAACGAAGGGTATACATACGGTATACTGGGCAATTAACAATTACGATCACAACGTATGAAAGCGATAAAACGATCACTCAATATACTGCTGGCGGCCGGCACAATGCTGATCACGGCAGCCTGTGACAACGACTATGAAACGATCTTCAACGAATCTACCGATGAGCGTGTAGAGCAGGCGTTGAATGAATACAGCACACTGCTGAACAGCGCTCCGCATGGCTGGAGAGCAGCCTTATATACCGAAGCGGGTCCGGGTTATTTTTACTACCTCGATTTCCAGGAAGATGGTAACGTCACAATGGTTTCAGACTTCAATGCTACCACCGCAGCCAACAGTATGGCGGGTACATGGGTATTGAAAGCCCTTCAGAAGCCTACACTTACATTTGATACGTACTCCTATATACACATGCTGGCCGATCCGGATGGAAACGTGAATGGAGGAAATACAGGAGAAGGACTGCTGTCTGATTTTGAATTTACGTTCGTACGTACAGCAGGCGACAGCATTGTAATGAAAGGACTGAAGCATAAGACCGAACTATATTTAGTGAAGGCAAGCGAATCGGAAACTGCGGCTATATTGAACGATGATATACTGCACATGCTGCAGAATACCAATACCTATATCGATGCTAACCGCGGATTGAAACTGCAGTTGCCGGGCAACACCGTAGTGCCGGTAGCGGTTGATGTAGCCCGGAAGTTATTCGCTGCGCAATTCCTGTCGGCAGATGGAACGAAGATCGAAACGTTTATCGCTCCGTTTACATTTTCCCTGCAAGGTATAGTACTGAAAACTCCGGCTTCCATTAATGGACATACCTTTCGGGAGTTGTACTGGGATGCAGACAGAGAAGTATATATAGCACAGCTCCCGGCACCGGTAGAACTTGTAAATGATACCGGGCCGTTCCTGTTTCATCCGTCAATACCCTTGCATGACGTAATAGGACAACGTTATAAGCGGGTATATGTACCGGCGAAGCCCGAAGAAAACAGGTTACCAGGCCAGTCTGACGATTTTGTCCAGGCTTACAATGAAGCTGCCGAAGGTATGCTCATGGGACCGTACCAACTTACATTACAGGAGATGAGTTTCGGCTTTGACGCGATCAATAAACTGATGTACTATGATGTGATCATTTCGCAGACACGCGATGGCGTTACCAGTCGTTACCTGGCTCAGTTCGTATTCTCATACGCGATCGATGAGACCGGTTCAGTAAAGTTTACCGGTATAGGTGCTAATGATAATGCACAGGTCATTACGTTTGATCTTCGCGTCATCCTGCAACACTTTGAAGACGATACGTTCCGGTTAGAATATATAGCGGGCGGATTTGATCTGATCGGCGGTTTCTACAGCGAGCAAGATCCTGCGTATTCCTTCTCCGGCTATTTGGGTAATTAGTAAACTGAAAAATTAGTATAACTATATAAAGACACTTACCATTCCGGTAGGTTTAGGTTAATGGGAGTCTGTCTGGTATAACAACCGGGCAGACTTACTTGAAAATACATGCCTTATGAAATCAAAATATACTAACCTTACAATATTGTTGCTCGCTATGCTGTGCTATACCAGTTGCAGCAGCGATGATGATACAGAAGCCTCGGTGACTGAGCAGCAAATTGAAAAACTGAAGGGCTCATGGAAAGCCACAACGGTATCCCTGGACGAAGTCGCACAAAATGAGTTCGATGATTTTACGATCGCCATCACAGCAAACACGGCCGCGAGTGTGCACTATACCTTAACCGGTAATCCCGAGTACAGTCCGTGGGTATCGGAGTTCGGAGGACGCTTCTCATTTGATGAGCGTGATCCAGCTGCATATCTCATCCGCGAAGATGACGTAAGCATAAAATATAGTGTAACCGAAACAACCCTTGTTATGGAATTTACCTATGAGGACGAATCAGAAGCAGGGAGACAGGCTTCCGTATCCGGTAACTGGAAATTTACCTTTAACAAAGTCCAATAGTATAAATATACAGTATATATCAGAACTGTCGCTTCAGCGATGACTTGCGAACGATCAGCGTGGTCTTCAGAATTTTAGTCTCCGGTATAAAACAGTCTGACGTATCGTTCATTTGTTTGAATAAAAGATTAACAGCGGTTTTGCCAATTTCTGCCATCGGTTGAGCCAGGGTCGTAAGACTTGGTTCAACCAGCGCAGAGGTTGGTTCGTTACTAAAACCGACCACTGCGAGTTCATCTGGTATACAAATCCCTTTTTCTTTTGCCACCTGCATGGTGGCTATAGCAGCGGGATCATTCAACGCAAACAACCCATCCGGACGATCCGGTACATCCAGTAAATGCTGCGCACAATGCAAAGCACTTTCCGGATTCAAATCATGGTATATAATGAGAGACTCATTCAGCTCCATGCCGTGATGTAACAGCGCATCTTTATACCCTTGCAGTCTGTCGCGACAGATTTGTAAATTCTGCGGTCCCGCTATATGGGCAATGCGCTTGCACCCGTTTTGAATAAGATGGGTCACTCCCTGGTAAGCACCATCATAATCATCGACAATTACTTTTGATGCACACACGTCGGTGGTGACGCGATTGAAATATACTATAGGAATACCGGCACGCTCGAATTTTTTGAAGTGATCAACGTTGGGCGTTTTCCCCGTAAGGGATGCCAATATACCATCCACCCGGCTCGACATCAGTACATTGGTGTTATCAATTTCGGTTTGATACGATTCATTGGACTGACAGATCAGTACGTGATAGCCGGCAGGGTTTGCAATTTCCTGTGCCCCTATAATTACATACGGAAAAAAACTGTTGATAAACTCCGGAACGATGATACCGATCGTAAGACTTTTACTTTTAGCGAGTCCGTATGCGAGCAGGTTGGGTTGATAGTCCAGCTTCTTGGCTACATCAAGCACAGCCTTGCGTGTTTCCTCATTAATGTCAGAGTGTCCATGAAGGGCACGCGATACAGTTGATTTTGAAATCTGAAGTTCGCGCGCTATATCTACAATTGTGGGCTGATGTTTCTTTGAAGGCGTAGCGGTCAGTGAGACTTCGGCAGCAGGAAGTGTAAAGTAATAGTCACACCGGCCACAGTAATAACGCTGCTTCCCGCGTATGATGCCGGCTTTTGCGATGGCATCAACCTCGCTGCATTTAACACATTTGATCATCCCCGAACCGAATATTTCTGAAAAAATAGTCATCTAGAAACACACTTGCAAACCGTTGCAAAGTCGGTCAGCCGCTACTCAGGAAATATCGTGACCGGTTGCGAAAGCGTTCCCGGTACTTCCTGTTCCTACTTTTCAATCGTTTGTTATTGCGCGGAATGGTGCAACTGGTATTTTTCCGGCACCAAATCAAATGCCTATGAAAAAATTGTTTACTCTGTCCGCTTACTTCATGGTAACACTAACCATGCTGATGAGTTGGTCAACTGTATGCGCACAAACCTTCGCTGTAAAAGGCAAGGTACTATCCGAGACAAACGATCCGCTGCCTGGTGTTAATGTACTTGTAAAGGGTACTTCGAAGGGAAGCGTTACCGATGCGGATGGACAATATATACTGGACAACGTAACGGCTACTGATATACTCGTTGTCTCATTCATCGGGTATAACACGGAAGAAGTTACAATTGGTGAGAGAACCGTAATTGACATAACCTTAACTCCGGATATTAAAACACTGAGTGAAGTTGTGGTGGTCGGTTATGGTACACAACGAAAAGTGGAAACAACCGGTGCTATAGCCTCTGTTAAAGCGGAAGACATTGTACAAACTCCGGTAACCAACGTGGCACAAGGTTTACAGGCACGTATGGCAGGCGTGCAGATCACACAGAATTCATCTGCTCCCGGAGGAAACATCAGTGTACGGGTACGCGGCACGAACTCCATTAACGGAACATCGGAGCCGCTATATATAGTGGATGGTATACAGATTTCCAATAGCGGTGGCGTGAATGAAGTGAGTCCGTTGTCGACTATAAATCCAAGTGATATTGAATCGGTAGAAGTGTTGAAAGATGCATCGGCCACAGCAATCTATGGATCACGCGGTGCGAATGGTGTAGTACTCATCTCCACCAAGCGTGGTCAAAGCGGATCGACACGGGTTATGTACGATGGATACTACGGTATACAGGAAGTAACCAAGACGATTGATGTGCTCCGTGCATCCGAGTTTGCGCAGCTTGAGAATGAAATATATAAAACCGCTATATATACAGACCCCGCTGCTGAAGGACAGGGAGTAAATTACCAGGATCTCATCTTTCGCAAGGCACCCATTCAGAATCATCAGCTTTCGATCAGTGGTGGCAATGATAAGACACAGCTCGCGCTGTCTACCAACTACTTCAACCAGGATGGTATAATCATCAACTCTAACTTTACACGTTACTCCCTGCGATTGAATCTCGATCACCGCATCAGTGATCGTATAAAATTCGGAACCAGTATACTTGGCAGTTACTCGGTCAACAAAGGTATAACCACGGGAGCTACGGATATAGATGCAGGCGCAATTCTCAACAGCATTGTAGGTGCTGCTATAGGAGCACCGCCAACGTTGCAACCGTATCGCGCAGACGGAACTATATATCCGTTCGGAGAGCAGCGCGATGGACGCTACCGCGAAGTAACCAACCCGCTTGGACTTGCAGAAGTATTAAATCGTACGGCTTTAAAACGCACGCTGGTAAATTTATACGGTGAAGCGAAATTACTGGAAGGACTGACGTATCGCGCTTCCTTCAACGTTGATCTGCAAAGCAACCTGAACGATTATTATTCTCCACTCTATATCATTGCAAAAAACGATCTGAATGCAAATTCAGGTACAGCTTCCAAAACAAACTCGAATAACACGGTATTGCTGCATGAAAGTATACTTACCTATTCAAAAACATTTGCCGAACAGCATTCACTGAAATTTACCGGTGTATTTGCTACACAAAGCAACATGTATAATGCGAACCGGATCAACGCCAACGGCTTCCCGAACGATGCCACTAAAAACGAAGCGTTGCAACTTGCGGCTAACCGTACGGTGAACAGCAGTCGTTCTTCCGAGCGTCTGGACTCCTATATGGGGCGCGTAAACTATGGTTTCAAAGACAAGTACTTCGTAGACTTTACAGCACGTGTAGATGGTTCGAGTAAATTCGGTGCTAATCATAAGTATGGTTTCTTCCCCGCTGTGGCGGCAGGGTGGCGTATCATCGAAGAGAGCTTCATGCAGAATGTTAATCTGTTCAGCGATCTGAAACTCCGCGGTAGCTATGGATTGACTGGTAACTCCGGGGCGCTCAGCGCATACCAATCGCTGGCGACAGTTTCTTCATCCGGGAGCGATTATCAATTTGATCACGTATATACTACCGGTATAAATCCGGATCGTATTGCCAACCCCGACCTGCGATGGGAAAAATCAACCCAGCTTAATATTGGTCTTGATATAAGCGTGTTGGACAACAGACTGAATTTTACCGCTGACGTCTATAAGAAGAATACCCGGGATCTGCTCTATGTAAAATCGTTGCCGCTGTCGTCAGGCTATAGCAGCATTACCGGTAACTATGCTGAACTTGAAAATAAAGGACTAGAGCTTGCCGTGAATGCCCGTGTACTGGATGGTGCTGTGCAGTGGAATGTATCGGCCAATGCAACCTTTAACAGGAACAAGGTGCTCGACCTGGATGGAGGAACGACAACAGAACGCTTTGTTACCAACTATACCATTCTGCGCGTAGGCTCTCCGTTGGGGTTGTTTAAAACATACCTGTTTGATGGCGTGTACCAGACAGGTGAAGCGTTTCTTCCCGGATCAGACGGACGCACCGGTGGCCCGAAAGTAAAAGATTTCAGTGGTGATGGAAGCATTACCGCGGCCGACCAGGTGATCACCGGTAATCCAAATCCTGACTTTATTTTCGGATTCTCTTCCAACCTTCGCTATAAGAATTTTGACTTCAGTATTTTCCTGTCGGGCAGCTATGGAAATGATATCTATAACCTGAGCCGCTATTCATTCGAGAATCCTTTAGGACAGCGTAACCTCTTAAAAGAAACTGCTAACCATTGGACACCCGATAATCCGAACAACGAATATGTAGGTGGTTATCCCGGCGGACGTTTGCCAATCAGCGATCGCTTTGTAGAAGATGGTTCGTACCTGCGCTGCAAGAATATATCGCTCGGCTATACACTGCCGGAGATCAAAGGTATCAATCGCGCCAGAGTATATATCAGTGCCAACAACCTGTTTACCGTTACCAACTATAGTGGCTTCGACCCGGAAGTAAATTCCTTCGGAGGATCCAATACAGCCATTGGTGTAGACAACCTGGTATATCCGGCAGCCAGAACATTTCTGGGTGGCGTTCAGATCACTTTTTAAAGCAGGGCTCTATCTATCATAATCGAACGAACATGAAAAAATATATTTATACTCCCATTATCGTTCTGCTTGCTACGCTTGCATCCTGCGAGCTTAACGAAACTGTATACTCTTCGATCTTTACTGAGAACTTCTATAAAACTGCGCAGGATGCTGAAGCTGCAATGACTGCGGCATACGATCCGATTGGTGATATGTATAGCGGTCCTGCAGCCGTATTGATATCCGACTTCAGCGCAGACCAGACATACCCGCGTGCTGTTGTCGGAAGGAATACACTCACACTATTTTCATACGATGCAAACTATACTACACAGAAAAGTTTCAGCAGGACGTTCGAATCACCTCAGCAGGTTTGGTCATCCAGCTACGATGGTATTGAAAAAGCAAACTGGATTATTGCCAAAGTTCCAGCGACCAACATGGATGAGACACGTAAAAGTCAGATCCTGGGCGAAGCTTATTTTCTTCGTGCATACTATCACTGGATGCTCACCAAAAACTTCGGTGATGTGATCGTGAAAACAGAACCCAGCATCACCGAGAAGGAGGCCTATGCTGAAAAGAAAACACAGGCAGAAGTATATGAACAGATCTATGCTGATCTCGATCAGGCACTGGCAACGTCATTGCCTTCGTATCCGAATGTTACCAAAGGCAGACCTTCAAAAGAAGTAGTCTCTGCGTTGTATGCGAAAGCCGCGCTATATAACGGTGATTGGGACACAGCGCTTCAGAAAGCAAAGGATGTAATCAATTCCGGTAAATATAGTTTACTGGATGACGTTCGTGATGTATACCGCCCCGAGAAAGAAGATATAGCACGCATTGAAAACATGTGGGCATTCGAAGCAGAGACTACGACCCCCGGAAGATCACACCAGTTGTTAGGACTCTACGGCCCTCCGGGAAGTGCAGCTCCGGCGTATGGTAAAACTACATTCGGTTCGCTCTTTGCATTTCAGGCATTCTTTGATTCGTTTGATCCGCTGGATGAGCGCAGGCTCCTGCTCGACACAACATACGTTGATAAAACCGGTAAAACAGTGCCACAGAAAAGTTTAACACCGATAACACAAAAGGCAGTGCTGGTAAAGAAATACCAGGAAGCAAATAATGTAGGAAGCAGCACTTCATGTAACATTCCTATATTTCGCCTCGCAGATATATACTTGATTGCTGCGGAAGCCGAAGCTCGCCTGAATGGAGCAACTACCGATGCGTATGATTTTATACAGGTAGTACGCGATCGTGCCGGACTCGATGAACTGCCATCCGGGTTAACGCAGGATCAGTTCATTGAAGCAGTCTTGCAAGAGCGTTCGTGGGAATTGTTCGGAGAAGGCGACCGCTGGTATGACCTTACCCGCACCGATAAGTATATGACG
This sequence comes from uncultured Chitinophaga sp., assembly GCA_966211525.1. GTDB lineage: Bacteria > Bacteroidota > Bacteroidia > Cytophagales > Cyclobacteriaceae > Ohtaekwangia. The sequence continues at coordinate 27,560 of CBIHOZ010000051.1, forward strand.
GTTATTCCGAATGCGGTAAATGATGTCTTCCCAAGCCGCCCCGTGCAAGTCAAGAATAAATACTTTCCGATTCCACAGGATGAGATCAATGCCAATCCGCTGATCGAACAGAACGATCCGTGGAAGTAATCCAAGATATATACACGATACATGAAGCAGCAGGGTAAGGGCATGGTACCAGGAAATATAGTGAGGATGACTGCACGTTTGGGCGTCCTGCTTGCCATGTTGCTGCTTTTTGCTATGGCAACACAGGCACAGCAACGACAACTATTTTTAATTGCAGGCCAGAGCAACGCAGTAGGGCAGGGCGATGCAAAAACGTCAACAGTCTGTAAGAACGGCACCGCTTATGAATATAGTATAGCTGCGGATACGCTTTTTCCCTTGCAGGACCCGGCCGGATATAGCGAGTTAAATTTTGAAAGGGCCCGCACCGGAAGTATAGCACCAGCCTTTGCCGCAATGTATCACCGGCTTACCGGCAGTGAAGTTGTTATCGTATCAGCAGGACGTGGAGGAAGTTCGTGTCATCCAAAAGCAGACCTCGAGAACTATGGGACATGGTCTGCAACAGGCAGATTGACCTTGTTCAAAAGCGCACTTGAAAAAGTGAATGGTGCATCTGCAAAGACAATGCTTCCATTAAGCGGTATAATCTGGTTGCAGGGTGAGCGTGATGCCAATGCCATCAATGCCGGGCAACTTACTGCGGATGAATATAGACAGGCGCTACAGGACGTGATTGTCCGGTTCAGAAAAACGCTGGGTTATAATGTACCTTTCTATATTGTGTTGACAGGCTACTATAAAGATCACGCCAGGGAAGGTTTTGACAGTGTGCGTACGCAACAGGAACGCGTGGCCCACGAAGATTCGAATATCTATATAGTATACCGCGATACGCATCTATTCATAGAAAAGGGATGGATGAAAGATGCGATCCACTATAACCAGGAAGGACTTAATGCAATCGGCAGTACAGTCGCTGCCGAGATTAGTAAACAAGTAAATAAACAGATTAAGAATATCAAATGATGAAATTGAGAATGTATAGCTTGATAGCAGGTATCGTGTTGGTGTTAAATGCAAGTGTCGTATTGGCGCAAAATGTAGTACGTGAGACACCACTGCACGGTGAATGGTCTTTTGCACTGGATCCGGTAAATATAGGGGAGAAGAACAAATGGTTTGCTTCCGACTTCCCCACGAAACGATGGGATAAAGTTACCGTGCCGCATTGCTATACCATAGATAAGCGTTACCGTTACTATACAGGTTCGGCATGGTATAAGCGGAAAATTGATAAGGTAAATCTGCCGGAAGGCTACCGGGCATTCATCCGGTTTGAAGCTGTTTTTTACAAGGCAAACCTGTGGCTCAACGGTAAGAGTGTCGGAGAGCACGAGGGCGGATATACGCCATTCGAATTTGACATCACAGATTTCCTTTCCAATGAAAATGCTTTTGCATTGCGCGTGAACAATGCGTGGGATACAACGACTATACCGGGCGCCAAAAACAATACAGATTTGGAATCTTCCAATACCGGTCAACTATTTCCATGGATTAACTACGGCGGTATAAACCGTGCGGTCACACTGATCGTACGTCCCGCGGCTTATCAGCAGAATGTACGCATTGTGGCTACGCCAGACCTGGTTAAGAAAACAGCTGCTGTGAAATTGGATATATACCTTCAGAACGGGTCTGCAAAAAATATTGCAAAGAGTGACGTGAAGGTAAATATATACCAGGATGGTAAACGCATCCCTGCCAAATTGAAAGCTACCGGCCAGGATGTGGTGGCAAGAACCTCCGGTGTTGTTACGTTGGAAGGCACACTCGCAGCAAAGGATGTTAAACTTTGGAATCAGGACGAACCGAATATATACCAGGCGGAATCCATAGTTGGAAATGATACGGTCCGCACTACGTTTGGGATACGCAAGATCGAGATCAAAGGCATCAGCCTGTTGCTCAACGGTGAGCCTATACGCATGGGAGGCTGTAATCGTCCGCTGGATTTTCCGGGACATGGCTCCATGGACCCTGACGCTGTTCTTGAGAAAGATCTCACCTTGATCAAAAACGGAAGCATGGAATTGTCGCGCATCAGTCACTATCCTGTGTCTCCGGCTTTATTGGACTGGGCTGATCGTCATGGATTGCTGATCATTGGAGAAGCCGGCAACTGGCAAATGACCCAGCAGCAAATGGCTGATCCTGCCATGCGAAAGAAATTCCAGGCACAGATGCGTGAAATGATGGAACGCGATTGGAATCATCCGTCAGTTATCGCATGGAGTGTCGGCAATGAATATCCTTCCCATACAGAGTCCGGCAAGTCCTGGACAAAAGATATGTATACCTATACCAAGTCCATTGACCCCACACGTCTCGTTACCTTTGCCAGCATGTTTGTCTTCCGGGATATTATCAGGAAGCCGGAGGATGAAGCATCACAGTATGTAGATTTTGTAAGCGCAAATATATACGGTGCACATCTCAAACATTTGCAGCATGTCCACGAACTCTATCCGGACAAACCAATTTACATAAGTGAATTTGGTTTGCGAGCCGATGATGTGAAGAATGAAGAGCAGCGTGTAGCACATTTGAAAAAGGCTGTAGAAGATTTCAGAAAGTGCGATTACCTGATCGGTGCATCAGTCTGGACATTCAACGACTACGAGAGTTCCTTTCCCGGAACAAATATAAACGGCTATCGTCCGTGGGGACTGGTGTCTCCCGAACGCGAACTGCGCGATATGTATATAGCTTGGCAGGAAGAGTTTTCTCCAGCGGTTGTAACAACTTCCCGCAACGGAAATGCTGTTGCCGTGCAGGTAGCAGCACGAAAGGATTTTCCGAGCTATACCTTGCGCAAGTATACATTGGTTGCCAACGGTAAAGAGTATATCATTGACATATTAAAGCCGGGCGAGACAAAGACATTTGATATACTACTGTCATCATCGAACGAGACGGTCTCCATCGAACTTCAAAAGCCGGGTGGTTTTGTAATCCTTAAGAAGTCCGTAAATCCATAGGAAGATGATCCGGATAATTGTCATATTATCTCTTCTGATCATCGTTGCAACGGACGGGGCATACGCACAGCGCATCACCATGCCTGCATTCTTCAGCAGTAACATGGTGCTGCAGCGGCAGAAGCCTGTTACATTCTGGGGAACGGCTCCGGCGAAAGCGTCATTCGCTGTAACGTTCAATGGTAAAAAACAAAACGTTAAAGCTGATGCAAAGGGACAATGGCGTATAGTATATCCGGCGATGGAGGCAGGCGGTCCCTATACATTTACCGTTCATGCCGACAGTTCCTTTACATTCACCAATATACTGTTGGGCGATGTGTGGATATGTTCCGGCCAATCGAACATGGAATGGCCGGTGTTGAAAACGTTCAATGCATCGTATGAACTTCGTCATGCAAATTACCCGGAGATACGTTCGTTTACCGTGGCGCGGAAAGTGGCATCGTTACCCTTACGGGATACAGAGTCTGCTTCATGGCAGGTTTGTACACCGACACAGGCTGCAGGTTTTAGCGCTGTAGGATATTTCTTTGCGCGAGCGTTACAGCATGAACTGAATATACCGATCGGTATAATTAACACGTCATGGGGCGGTACATTTATAGAGGCATGGACAAGCCTGGAAGCGCTCTACCAGCACGCTGACTTCCGTGGCAAAGTAGATACATTTCGTTTAGCGATAAAACAGCAACGATCGGTTGAGCATCTCGAAAAGAAGAATATAGCAGGCCAGACACAACTGTGGGAAACGTTGCAAAGGCGTGATCCCGGTTTTATGGACTCATGGTATAGCACAAAAGACCAGGATACACATTGGCAGAAATTTATAGCCCCGGATTTCGGTGAAGACCATGTCTTTGTTAATTACTCCGGATCAATCTGGCTACGAAAAACATTCCGGCTCACAAAAGATCTAGCAGCTCGTGATCTCGTATTGAACCTCGAAACGTTAAACGATTACGATATCACGTATTGCAATGGCACCGAGATTGGCAGGAACATTACGTGGGCACCGGCACGCAGAATATATATAGTGCCAAAAGAGGTCTTAAAGCAAGGCGAAAATACCCTTGTAATCCGCCTCGATCATCAATCAGGTAATGGCCTGTTCCGGACTCATGATCCGGCAGATTTGCGTCTTTACGAATTAGTCCAGTCTGATGCAATAGCCATACCGTTGGAAGGAGCGTGGGAGTATAGATTCGGATTGCCGGCAACCGAATATCCTCCTAAACCCATCATGTCTCCACTGGCGGCACAGGTAGGCGTACTGTATAACGGAATGATTGCGCCCCTTACCGGTCTTGGTATAAAGGGTTTTACCTGGTACCAGGGCGAAAGCAATGCCGGTCGCGCATACCAATACAGGAGTTTATTGCCATTGATGATAAAGGATTGGCGTGCACAGTTTCGACAAGGCGATGTTCCTTTTCTTATTGTACAGACATCCGCGCACGGTAAACTTACCGAGCAACCTGTAGATAATACGTGGGCAGAGTTACGCGAGGCACAGGCAATGGCGCTTACACTTTCCAATACAGCTTTGGCGGTTAGTCATGACGTGGGCGATCCGTATGATGTACATCCTACGCAGAAGCAGGTTGTTGGAAAGCGATTGGCATGGGAGGCATTGAAAATTGCCTATGGACGAAATGATATATATACTTCTCCGCGCTATCAATCCTGTGAAATAAAAGACGATACGGTAATTATACATTTCACCAACACGAAGGATCTGCAGATTCGAGGTAAGGAGTTAAAAGGATTTTCCATGGCAGGTGCTGATCAGAAATTCGTTTGGGCTGATGCCATCATTCGTGGTAGTAACATGGTATATGTTCATAGTAGAGAAATACAAAATCCCGTTGCAGTCCGCTATGCCTGGGCAGGCAGTCCGGTAGAGAGTAACGCAGCAAACTTATATAGTATAGATGGATTTCCGGCGATGTCGTTTCGAACGGATGTGTGGGATGGTATAACGTTAAACAAAAAATAGAATGTTAAAATCTGAACAAGCTTTATCGCGGTCGTTTCTCCGCAAAGATATACAGGCAGACCTGGTGGTGATCGGTGGTGGTTTGTCTGGCACATGTTGTGCTATTACGGCCGCGCGTGCAGGACTGAAAGTTGTACTGGTGCAGGACAGGCCTGTGCTGGGCGGTAACTCTTCGAGTGAAGTGCGGCTTTGGGTATTGGGAGCAACCTCGCACATGGGTAATAACAATCGCTGGGCGCGTGAAGGTGGTGTAGTGGATGAGATCCTCGTGGAGAACATGTATCGTAACAAGGAAGGTAATGCCGTTATATATGATACCGTGCTATTGGACAAAGTAGTGAGTGAACCGAATATTACACTACTGCTCAATACTGCAGTGATCGAAGTACAGAAGAAAGATGCCGATACTATTTCGTCCGTGCGGGCATATTGCAGTCAGAATGCAACAGACTATAGTATAGCCGCACCGTTGTTCTGCGATGCATCCGGTGATGGTGTAGTTGGCTTCTTGTCGGGTGCTGCTTTCCGAATGGGAGCGGAGTCGAAGGAAGAGTTTGGTGAGTTGTTCGCGCCTTCTTCTGAATACGGTGAACTGTTAGGACACTCGATATACTTTTACACCAAAGATATAGGGAAACCCGTTTCGTTTGTGCCGCCTTCGTATGCGTTGGACGATATCACGAAGATTCCCAAGTATAAAAAATTCTCCGCAAGGGAACAGGGCTGTCAACTCTGGTGGATTGAGTATGGAGGACGTCTTGATACAGTGCATGATACCGAAACCATCAAATGGGAACTCTGGAAAGTGGTGTACGGAGTATGGAACTATATCAAGAACTCCGGTAAATTTCCGGAAGCGCAGAACCTGACGCTGGAGTGGGTGGGGACAATCCCCGGCAAGCGGGAGAGTCGCAGGTTTGAAGGCGACTATATATTGCATCAGCAGGACATCGTTTCGCAGCGTGCGCATAGCGATGCCGTTGCGTTTGGCGGATGGTCGATCGATCTTCATCCTGCCGATGGTGTCTTCAGTGAAAAACCGGGTTGCAACCAATGGCACAGCAAAGGTATATATCCGATACCATACCGGTGCTACTATAGCCGGAATATCAACAACCTCTTTCTTGCAGGACGTATCATCAGTGTAAGTCACGTAGCCTTTGGTTCTACGCGTGTTATGGGAACGAGTGCCTATGGTGGACAAGCCGTGGGCATGGCTGCTGTACTTTGTACAGAGAAACAGCTGCAACCCCGTGCGCTCGGTACATCCGAATCTATATATGAATTGCAACAACGTCTTGCAGCCATCGGGCATTATATACCCGGTGTCCAATTATCAGATGAACGTGATCTCGTACGCACGGCATCTATCCGGGCTACCAGCGAGTTGATACTTACTGAACTTCCAGAGGCGGGCTTGTTGAAAAAACTTGATCCGGCCGTAGCCCAGTTGTTACCGCTGAGCGAAGACCGTGTGCCTGAAATTAACCTGCATGCAGAGACTGACTTCGACACAACCTTGCAGGCGGAGCTATACATTAGTCAGCAACCGGGCAATTTTACTCCGGACGTCCTGTTGGAAACAGTAGCCATGCCGTTGAATCCCGGCAGGAATTGTGTCAAACTAGCGTTTAAAAGTATACTCAACAGCAAAGCTTATGCATTTATAGTCTTCCGCAAGAATCCGGACATACGCCTGAATTTTTCTAACCTGCGTGTTACCGGTATACTTTCGGTATACAATCATATTAATGAAGCTGTTTCAAATTATGGAAAGCAGTTACCGCCACCGGATATAGGGGTTGATGCTTTTGAATTCTGGTGTCCGCAGCGCAGACCTGAAGGTCATAACGTAGCATTAAAAATTAATCCGGGACTGACGTGCTTTCAGGCGGAGAATATAAGGAACGGTATAGATCGTCCGGTGAAACAGCCGAATGCCTGGGTTGCCGATCTGAAAGATGCCACGCCTGCCCTTGAGCTTACCTGGAAGGAGGCAGTGACAATACGCGAGGTATTGATCAAGTTTGATACCGACTTCGATCACCCGATGGAAACAGTGTTGATGGGACATCCCGAATCGGTAATGCCTTTTTGCATTCGTACGTTCACGTTACGCGATGATCAGGGCAACATCGTGTTTCACAAAGCCGATAATTACCAGACAATAAATCGCATCAGACTGAGCAACGTAGTGCATACACGCAGACTGACGCTTGAGGTAGTACACCCGTCACCATATATACCGGCATCTGTTTTTGAAATTCAATGTTATACATCTTAATGGAAATGACTGTGAGACGCATTATATATACCATCGCATTGGCCGGTTTGGTGATGAGCTGCCAACGCCCTGTTCAGCTTCGGAACGATCAGCTTACCATCAAATGGTCGGGCGGTGATGAAGCGAAGATCAACGAAATTGTACTTCACGCAGATTCAGGTCAATCGGCTCTGGCAATTCCTTCGGGTGAGTATACATTACTTTATAGCAAAGGTAAACCCGACAGTATACCAACTATATTCAAGACGGTTACGGGTGTCTCATTCCCCGAGCCGATATTCAAATACCAGATTGATCATTGGAAGCGTTCAACATCTCCGGTCACACTCAACACCGCAGGCGAAGCTTTTCATTTTTATCCTGCTGTTGATCGCGCAGCAGAAAACGAAATATACTTTAGCAAAGAACTTCCGGTGGCGACTATAACAGCATCGTGGAAACTTGATCCGGTATATACATCCGACATCGTGGTTACACAGCGGCTTATTGCCAAACAGGATGGCTACTATTCATTAGCTACACCTTCCTTAGCAACCATTCAAAATGAAGATCTTGCATGGGCAACCGTGCCCGGATATTTTCAAGGCAGTTCGTTTCAGGACAATTTCGTATTGGCCTATGCGTATGGACAGGGCATTCCCAAACTGCCTGTCGTGTACCCCGAGCGTTGCGCGAGTACACTTTCACCTATAGTAACTTCTAAAAATGGTATTTCAGTTTCAGTGTCGCCTGCTTCTGGTGTGGCGCGAGATCCGTGGGCAAACGATCATAAAACACATGAGGAGTGGAAGCTTGGGTTGTCGCACATGAATCGGAAGGGGGCTATATCACCTACGTTATATTACCCGGTGCTGGGAGAACCGTTGTCCAAATTAAAAGCAGGCGATACGTTGCAATATGAATTCCGATACAGCATTACAAAGGGCGATTGGTATAAAAACCTGAAACATACTATACAGGATAACTACCGCTTTGATGAACAACTTGCGTTACGCGAGAATAAAGAGTCGCTCATCAATCGCATTCATGCTATGAGACATTATCTCACCGACAGCAAGACATCACTGTGGAATATAGAATCTTTCGAAGGTAAAAAGATCGGAGGCCAATCATACCTTGGTGGTGTTGTGGGCTCGTCCGGAGATGCAATGAAGAATTCAGATTATGGCGCGATGTGGATGTTGGCTAACGCAACTGATGATCCTATACTCAGGAAACAGGTGTTGCCGTATGCACTAAATTTCAAGCTTGTGCAGCAACAAACAGAGCCTGGCTTTTTCCGCGGTGCCGCCATAGGACAGTATTATCTGGCCAAGGGAAAGAAATTTGTAGAAGAGTGGGGTGCGTTTGTAGAACCGGTGAGTCTCACATACTACACCATGCTCGATGATGGAAATATACTCTTGTTCGAGCCTGACAATAAAGAGCTGCAGCAACGTCTGCGTCTCGGAGCAGAATTGTTATTGAAATGGCAGAAGCAGGATGGAAGTTGGGAAGTAGCGTACGATCGTCACACCGAGAAACCAATATTTACCGATATCAAAGATTTGCGCCCTACATTTTATGGTTTGCTGGTAGCGCATCGTATTTTCAAAGAACAGCGTTATCTTGATGCCGCCCGTAAGGGAGCCGACTGGTTAGTTGATAATGGTATAAAGCAAGGTCATTTCATAGGTGTATGCGGTGATGCACGCTATGCGCCTGACTTTGCTACCGCGCAGATAGCCCAGGCGTTGCTTGACCTTTATGATGTTACCGGTGATACGAAGTATAAAGATGCAGCGCTCGAAGCTGCCAGATTTTATACTACATCGATCTATACTCATCCGGTAGCAAGTGAACAAAACAAAAGTGTAAAAAATGTTGAGCGCAAGGATTGGGAGATAACGCAATCCGGATTGAGCTTTGAGCACGGTGGTATAATGGGGTCGGCACAACGTCATGGACCCATACAACTCGCGAGTCACGCAGGGTTGTTCGTTCGTGTATTTCAGTTGACGGATGATTCATTGTTTCTTGCCATGGCGCGTTCGGCAGCTATAGGCCGAGATGCGTTTGTTGACCCGGCTACGCATGTAGCTTCCTATTACTGGAATGCCATGAGTAACGGAGCGGGACCGTATCCGCATCATGCCTGGTGGCAGATTGGTTGGATCACAGATTACTTACTGGCGGAAGCTGAACTTCGCTCGAATGGTAAAATCGATTTCCCGCGAGGATTTGTTACTCCGAAGGTGGGACCGCATCAATCATACGGTTTCGCACCTGGTAAAATATATACTGACCCGGCTAATCTCATCATCCTCGATGGGCTGGTGGAATCCGACAATCCAAACATTGAGACACTGACGGCACTTTCGGTAGATGCCAAAAGTCTGTTCATTATTTTGATGAACGACATCGCCCGGGAAGTAAATACAACGGTAGGGGTAGACGTCACGAAGTTAAAGGCCGGTATGCAGATCCGTGACGTGACCGACCTGCAAACCGGACAGCCTGCCGCGCTGCAACAACAAACCAAGTTCCAGTTAAAACCCTACGGAATCAAAGTTCTGAAAGTAAGGATCGGCTAATGGTATCATGCATGTAATCTTCCAATCTTCTAATTTTATAATCTTCTAATCCCAAACGAATGGCGCAATTGGACTTTGTGGTGATGGCTGTTTTCGCATTGCTGATTTTTGCAATCGGACTGGCGTTTACACGTGTAGGCAGTAAGAACAGCCAGGCATTTTTTGAAGCGGGTGGTGAGACACCCTGGTGGATCAACGGACTCTCCTTATTCATCAGTTATTTTTCTGCGGGTACATTTGTAGTGTGGGGTTCAATCGCCTATAAACATGGCCTCGTTGCCAACATGATCCAGTTAACCATGGCCATCAGTGGCTTGCTTACAGCGATGTTTATAGCAGCGCGCTGGAAACGTACCGGTACACGCACCGCGGCTGAATATATAGGACTTCGTTTCGGTACTCGTGCACAGCAGTTTTATACATACCTTATTCTTATACTCAGTCTTGTAAATACAAGTGCAGTACTATACCCGGTAGGGAAGATGGTATACGTAGCTACACCATTGTCGTTGAATGCCTGTATCATCATTATTGGTATCATCATTGTCCTGTATACAGCAGCAGGAGGATTGTGGGCCGTGCTCGTAACGGATGTAGTACAATTCATTATTCTAATGGCAGCAGTGCTTATTGTTATACCGGCCGCACTGGGTGATGTAGGCGGATTCCAAAGCTTCTTACAAAAAGCACCTGCTGATTTTTTTGAACCTTTCAGCAACGACTATACTACCGGGTTCATGCTTGCCTTCATTGGATATCAAACGGTATATATAGGCGGGAACTGGGCGTATGTGCAGCGCTATACCAGTGTGTCAAGTGAACGCCATGCAAAAAAGGTAGCGTACCTGTTTTGTATACTATATTTGGTGAGCCCGGTTATCTGGATGTTGCCACCCATGATCTACCGCGTAATCAACCCAGGCTTGCAGGGCCTTGAGCCGGAAGGAGCCTACATGATGCTGTGTCAGAAAATACTCCCGGCAGGCCTGATAGGACTTGTGTTGTCGGGAATGATCTCGGCAACTTCGAGTAAAGCGAACACAACGATTAATTTAGCAGCCGTGGTTTTTGCGAATGATGTATACAAGAAAATTATTCACCCAGCAGCGTCCGATAAAACATTGGTATTGATCGCGCGCATTTTTACCCTGCTGTTTGGTGCGGGCACCATTGTGGTTGCCATGCTGGTGCCTTTGGCCGGTGGCATTGTAGAAGTGGTGCTGAGTATAGCGGCTATAGCTGGTGGAGCTTTGTTTGCACCGATGATCTGGTCGTTGTTCTCGAAACATCAGACATCTGTTTCGGTTATTACTACAACGGTGGTCGCGTTATCCGTAAATCTATTCTTCAAAGTAATCGTCCCGGTTATGTTTCATGTCAAACTTAGCCGTACCGTAGAGACCGTAATGGGAGTAGGTATACCGCTGGTGTTGCTCGGATTGTTTGAAGTATACTATAGGAGTCGTAACCAGGTTGATCCGGGTGCGCTCGTGTTGGAAGAACACATCAGAAAAACTTCCCGTAAGGGTCACGTACACCAGCACAACCACCAGGAAGCTGAACGACAGAACCGTTTTGGCGTGAGAGTTATTGTATTGGCATCTGCATTTGTTGGCCTCGGTATATTTGTGCTGGGGTGTGCATCGGGTATGAACTATACGGTGATGATGGTAGGCGGCTCCATATTTATAGTGTCTATTGCGTCCTTGCTGCGGGTACGGATCGGATTGAAGCAAAAACCCGAGGAATCCGTCAAATCAACGGTTTAAACATTCAAACAGAACACTGGTTATAATTTTTCCTGAAAAAAATCTGGTAGCGCTGTAACATTAATTTACTTAACACCGTTAAGTTTCTTATCTTTGCAGTACAATATGACCATTGCATCCAGAAAAGAACGGCAAAAAGAGGAGCTGAGGACCAAAATTCTTCAGACTGCGAAAGAACTGTTTATGGAGCATGGCTTCGAACATACATCGATCCGTAACATCGCGGAGCGGATCGAGTATTCACCCACGACCATCTATCTTTACTTCAAGGATAAGGATGATATTTTTCACGCGCTTCACCTGGAAGGATTTATACTGCTCAACCAGTATTTCAGAGCGCTTGAACATGTCGCTGATCCGTTCGAACGTCTCAAAGCGATCTCGCGCGCCTATATTAATTTCGCTATTGAGAATGGAGAATTTTACGATCTGATGTTTATCATACGCTCTCCGATCAACGCCTTAAAGAAAGAGGACGATGCCAAGTGGGAGGAAGGAATGCGCGCCTTTGGATTCCTTATTAATACAATCAAAGAATGCATACAGAAAGGCTACTTTACAGGGATGGATCCCGAAGTATTGGCCTTCACCGTGTGGTCGATGGTACACGGTGTCTGCTCGCTGGAGATACGAAACCGTTGTGACGTTATAAGTGAGCTGAATCGTGAGAATCTTGCTACCAAAGCCTGCGACACAATTATTCAAATATTGGAGCGTATGCATCCAAAATCCATACAATAAATTTTTTTGCTTTCCGACTTAACAGTGTAAACTAAAATATCGATGAAATCTTTTTCCCTTGAAAACATCCCCGGAAGGCTTTCGGCAGCGGCATTGCTGACGCTGTTCACAGTCGTTCTTCAGGCTCAGCCGGTGCTGGAGAATTATGTACAGGAAGGTCTGAAAAGCAACCTGGTGTTGCAGCAAAAGAATCTCTCGCTGCAGCAGGCACAGCAGTCTTTGCAGATTGCGCGTAGTTATTT
>CBIHOZ010000052.1:0-39838 GCA_966211525.1 uncultured Chitinophaga sp.
ATTACCTCCGGTGCGAGTCTAGGTGTAGCTATACTGATGCTCGGCAGCGGTCATGTAACAAGCAGCTTTGCTATACGGCAGCTTGGTATAGCAAGCAGCTGGCTTATCGTTCTGGCATCATCGGCAGGCTCGGCTATCGTTATGCTGATGGTGATCGGACTTTCATTGCGCATCCGCGATAATGTTATACTGCTCATTATGGGGTTGATGCTTTCAAACCTCATTCTCGCGATGATCAGTGTTTGGCAATACTTCAGCGAGCCCGAGCAAATACAGGAATACCTTATGTGGACATTCGGAAGTTTAGGCGGTGTATCCCGCGAGCAGCTAACGGTGCTGTCTGTAACAATCCTGGCGGGTATAGCATTGACCTTCGTATCATCAAAGTTTTTAAACCTGCTGTTGCTGGGCGAAGGTTATGCCGGCAGCATGGGTGTAAATCTCCGGTATGTAAAATTACTCATCATTATATCAACGAGTTTGTTGGTCGGAGCGATCACCGGGTTCTGTGGTCCGATTGCATTTATAGGTATAGCCGTGCCACATCTTTGTCGCGCACTGTTAAATACAGCCGATCATCGTGTACTAATTCCATCGTGTTGTCTGCTGGGTGCTGCCGTGATGTTGCTATGCGATATAGTGGCGCAATTACCCGGCCATCAGGGTGTGTTACCGGTAAACGCGGTTACGGCTATGGTGGGATCGCCTGTGGTAATGTGGGTTATTCTAAAGCGGAAGAATATAAAATCATCATTTAGCTGAGGTATGGCCGCCAACTCATTTCATATTGCAAATATACCAGCAGCGCACGGTGGGAGCGAATGTGTTCTGCATACCGAGAAGCTCACCATCGGTTATAAAACTAAAGGTGGTGTCCGTACAGTAGGCCATGCGTTGGATTTAACGTTGCGCCCCGGGCAATTTGTTTGCCTGTTGGGACCGAACGGTGCAGGAAAAAGCACGCTGATAAAAACACTCGCGGGTATTCAGCTTCCGCTGGATGGAAAAGTCTTTATAGCGCGGGAAGATATATATACCATTCGAAAGAGCGAACTCGCCCGTAAGCTTAGTCTGGTTCTTACAGATGTTATACCTACCGGAAATCTCGATGTATATACTGTGCTAACCCTGGGGCGGTATCCGTATGCAAACTGGTTCGGTACATTAAGTGAAGCTGATCATAAAATTATCATTGAAGCAGCGCGAGGCACGGGTATAGAACACCATCTCGGCAAACAGCTTGATCAGCTCAGTGATGGAGAGAGGCAAAAGGTAATGATCACACGTGCGCTGGTGCAGGACACTCCACTTGTTATACTCGATGAACCAACCGCACATCTTGATCTGCCGAGTCGTGTAGAGGTAATGAGACTGTTGCGTACGATGGCGCGCCACATCGGAAAAGCAATTATACTCTCAACACACGAGCTCGATCTTGCTTTACAGGCCGCTGATACGATCTGGCTTATGATGCCGAATCAATCGTTGTTAACAGGTGCTCCGGAAGACCTGATCATCAACGGAACGTTCGAGAAAGCTTTCAGTAAAAACGGTTTTGATTTTTGTCGCGATACCGGAACGTTTCGCGTGAATGATCCGGACGAGGACAAGATAATTCAATTGAGCGGTGAAGGCTATACATACTTCTGGACGAAGCGTGCATTGGAGCGTGAAGGATATCGCATTGTGAATGAAGCAAATGATATAGTATCGGTACAACAAAATATACATACCTGCCAGTGGACGCTGAGTCGGTCGGGTGCACAGTATCATTTTAACGCAGTGGAGTTGTTGCTCGCGTTTCTTCGCGAAGAGGTTTCGATCAATATCAAATCAAACTGTACAGCATAAATATAGCGTAATACGATATGGGTAAAGATCTTACAAAAGTTACCAATACAGTTTTTGTGTGCAATGGAGGCACCTGCAAGAAAAATGGTGCTGAAGAAAATACGCGTGAATTGCGCTGTGCTATAAAAATGGCCGGCTTGCACGAGGTAACTCATACCATTAAAACTCTTTGCCAGGGACAATGTGAAAATGCACCGGTATTGTTTCTGAATCCTGAAGGTATATGGTATAAACGAATGACGGCCGAAACGATCGATGCATTTGTAAGACAAAAATTAGCGAATCGTACGGGGTTCGATGATTATACACTTTTTAAAGATGGTTGGACTACCATGTTGCCGGTAAAGACAATTGAAGCCAAAACACACGATGAACTTACGCATCACGAGGACGATCGTATAGGGAATGTCTATGGTGCACAGATATACCCGTGGGAACATAATGTATACCCGTTATTAAAAGAGATATTCCAGGTATACCGCGAACGTCTCACAGTATATTATTGCGACAAGGTTCTCAATTCATCACAGTTTCAGATTACCTATAAAGACGGCAGAGCACTGATCAATGGAAATATAGCAGGCGATGAACTTGAAGTGACCATGTCGGCAACACGCGAATCGGAGTACTTCCTCTATAAAGTAAGCAAGATCAAATTATACAGGAAACCTGATGCACAACAGGGAATTTACATCGCCAACGCAAAGCAAGGTGTGTTCCTGCAAATCGAATGGCGTGAAGAGAATGATTTCTGGAATCACATCGTGGACAACTATGTCATGATCAGCAGCTAAAAGGATTATACGAAAAACTAACTCAATACCTTAAAACTATATATGCGGTTACTCTACCAATTTTTAATGCTTTCATTTCTACTAGTCGTTGGACTGTCTCATAAAGTCTTTTCCCAGAATGTCGTAACGATGCAGGGTGTTGTGCGCGATCAGGCTGGTCAACCTATACCTGCTGTAAATATTGTGCAGCATGGTACAACGCGCGGAACCATGACAGACGAATCGGGTAAATATATACTGGAAGTTCCGGCAAAAGCTATACTCACGTTTTCACACCAGGGCTATAAATCGCAGGAGATAGTTGTTGAGCAGGCTGGGGAATTCAATGTTGTTATGGCAGTTGGTTTGTCTCAATTAAGTGAAGTAGTGGTTACGGCTACGCGATCGGAGCGTGCGATCGAAAGCATTCCGCAAAATGTAAACGTTATTGGTCGTGAGGAGATTGATAACACTGCAGCAACCGATCTTGCTGATCTTGTAAAGAAAACTGCCGGTGTAGATGTGATTCAATATCCTGGATTACTCTCCGGTATAGGTATACGTGGTTTCAGGCCGCAGTTCTCGGGTATCAATCAGCGTACGTTGGTACTGATCGATGGTCGTCCTGCCGGAGCAACGAATCTCGCCACCATTGATATGAATAATGTTGAGCGTGTTGAAGTACAGAAAGGTCCCGCGTCAGCACTCTACGGTTCGCAGGCCATGGGCGGGGTGGTAAATATCATTACTAAAAAGACAAACGGTGAAGTGAAGGGACGCGCCTTCGCAGGTATAGGAAGTTTCGGTATCACGCAGGGAGGTTTTTTGTTGGGCGGCAATGTTACCAACAAGCTTGACTTTGATGCAAGCTTCAACAGCTATAGTCAGTCGAAAGATTTTAAGATCGGTAAGAATAATATATTCAGGGATGCTTTTGGCTGGGACAAGGCTGATCGTGTTGTGTGGACAGAAAAAGGTAAGGAGGATGTTGTTATCGATGATGTGCGCGGTGATGGTGACACACGTGCCAATACAAACTATAGCAATTATACTGCCGCTGCCCGTTTGGGATATACTATCAATTCCGACTGGCGCATTGATGTGAAAGGTGATCGCTTTTACGCAAAAGGTGTTAATACACCCGGTGATATTGAAGATGGCAATCTGAGCCCCGGGTTAAAAGATATGGATCGCTATAGCAGCGACATCATTGCCAGCGGAAATATTTCAACTACAACTGAAGTAACGGGGAAAGTGTTTGTCGCACGCGAACAAGCAACTAACTATACCGTGTCGGTAAATGATAGCACGACAGTTCGATCGCAATTTGTTAATGCCAATAACGAACTTACCTGGTTGGGCGGACAGGTAATGATGCGGCAGCAACTGGGTAAACATTTTGTAACGGCAGGTGTTGACTATACACGAATCGAACAGGATAATTTATCTTATACCGATCGTGGTGTTGCCAGGAATATTTCTCCGCGCAGTCCTAATTTCGATCAGGCTAATACCGGTATATATCTGCAAACAGAATTAAGCTTCCTGGACGATCGTCTGAACGCAACGGCCGGTGTGCGCTACGAAAATATCAAGTACGATGTAACGGGTACAAATCTGTTTGGGTCACGTTCCAGGACGAGTGACGTGATTAATCCCAGCATCGGTATAAACTATAACGTGCTTCCCGATCTTTATTTACACACTACATTCGGAACCGGTTTTACAACGGTAGGGGTATTCGAAATTGCAGGGTATAGCGAAACAAAAGTTGACAAGAAGAAAAATGATGGCGTTGATACAGTAGATGTGTGGATTGGTAATGCGAATCTTAAAAACCAGCAAAGTTCTACTATCGATGCGGGTATACGCTATGCAAATAATACTTCCGGTATATCTGCTGACATTACCTGGTTTTATACCCGCTTTGAGAATAATGTAGTTTCCAGTATAACACAATATCCGGCGGAACGCGCAGAGTCCGGAGCTGCAATCAGAAACCGGAACAGTTATGCAAACTCAAAAGGCACTACACTCAGTGGTGTCGAGTTTGATCTTTCGTATGATCTGGGCATCGGATTGGACAAGTCTTATTCGCTTCGTGTATTTGCCGGTGGAGTATATATACTGAAGGCAGAGGAGATCCGGGAAATATACCTGCAGCCTGCTCCGCTTACCCTGGCTATGCATAACGTGGCAGATTTCACAGTAAACTATGGAATTGGTTTCGACAACCTGAAATGGTTTTCAACACAACTCTCCGGCAGATATGTAGGCAGACGATATGACACCGACTGGTCGTATTACCTCAGTGCCGACAACGCGTATGGTGCCGGCAACTATGCGGATATACACTATCCATCTTTCATGGTGCTCGATTGGACAGCAAGCCTCAAACGTAACAATCACGCAATCGTGTTGACGCTGGCCAACGTAACGGATGAAAACTACTACGAGAAGCGTGGCTACAACATGATGGGCCGCAACTATATGATAAAATATATACTCAACTTCTGATAACCACAATATACCTATGAACAAAAAATTGCCGATAACCATTATTACCGGTTTTCTCGGAGCCGGAAAAACTACACTGCTGCATCACATTCTTAAAAATCCCGGTGGAAAACGCATCGCTGTGATTGTAAATGAATTCGGTGAGGTAGGTGTGGATGGCGAATTACTGAAGTCTGCAGATTGCGGCTGTGAAGAGGAAGATATAGTGGAACTCAACAACGGTTGCTTGTGCTGCACCGTACAGGAGGAATTTTTACCCGTGATGCTGCAACTGATGGAACGCAAGCATGAGCTCGATCATATCGTTATTGAGACATCCGGATTAGCATTGCCGAAGCCGTTGATCCGTGCTGTGAATTGGCCCGATCTCAAACCACATGTTACTGTTGATGCTGTAATTACTGTTGTAGACGCTGTAGGACAAGCAACTGGTGAGATCTGCGATCGTGTCAAAGTACAGGCGCAACGCGAAGCAGATGATTCACTCGATCACGAAACACCAATTGAAGAATTATTTGAAGACCAACTTAACTGTGCAGACCTTGTGATCATATCCAAGCGCGACCTGGTAGATGATAATGCGTATACAGAGATACAGAAGATAATTCGAAGTGAGTTACGAAACGAAAACATAAAGATAATTGCAGCGAAGAGAGGTGTGGTAGATACAACGGTACTGCTAGGCGTAAAGGCTGCTGCCGAAGATGATCTGGAGGCGCGCTACTCGCATCACGAAGCTGAGCACGAAGCCGGTATAGATCATGAGCATGACGATGGATTCACGTCTGTAATAACCGAAGTAACAGTTCCTCATACTCCGGAACAGCTGGAGAAAGCACTGTTGCAACTGGTAGAGAAATTTGAAATATACCGCATCAAAGGTTTTATCAACGTGCCGGGTAAACCTATGCGCATGGTTATACAAGGCGTAGGCGATCGCTTTGAGAAGCATTTCGATAGGGCATGGAAAGCGGATGAAGTTCGTGCCACGCGGCTGGTCGTGATCGGTCATGAACTCGAACAGAATCGCATAACGGAAACACTTCAGGCGCTTGTAGGACAAACTGTACCGGCATTGTAATCAAACGATAGGTATATACTCTAAACGATGCATCTCATTGCCGCGATACCCGGAGGATGGAGTCCTGATCAGCAGGGCGTGGTCTATATTGATCAGGCTCCGGGTGACATCGTGTTTTTATCGGCAAGTGATACGGAACTCGCGGTATTCTCAGCAGCGTTTCAGAAATTAAGCGATGAACAAGCAAGTCTTCCGTCATTGCGCCTGTCCAATCTTGCGAACCTGAAACAAGAGCTTACCGTTGATACCTATAGCGAAGAAGTACTGTCAAAAGCGAAACTCATTGTGGTTCGTATCCTCGGAGGCCGCAGTTACTTTGGTTACCTCGTGGAGCAGATCATTGCGTTAAATCGTGAATATAGTATACCGGTTATTTTCCTGCCGGGACATGATTCTGTAGATCATGAACTGATGCAATGCTCGTCTGTGGATGTTGTGCTGTTTAATCAACTTTGGAAATACTTTCACGCGGTAAGTATACCCAACAGCCATGCTGCATTAAAGTTATTGCTGAATACGTTCTTCGGTTTTGATTTTGCAATAGATGAACCGTTGGCTGTACCGGATCTATTTCTCTTCCACCCGGCACATGGTATTCTTTCAAAGGAGCATGTTGCAGCACAAGCAGCTGCTGTTGTTACGATCGCATACCGGGCACACTATCTTTCCGATAACCTGGAGCCGCACCGGTATATAATAGATGCGTTGGAACGCTGCAATACTTCATCAGTTCTACTTTTTGTAAACAGCCTCCGGGAAGTACACCAGGTAAATGAATTGCACGCGATACTCGATATCCTGAAGAAAAATAGGCTTCGGGTGATTATCAATACCACAGGCTTTTCTATTCGGCAATTTCAGGAAGCTGATATGGCGGAATTTATATATAGCCGCATCGGTGTTCCGGTCATACAGGCTATCCATGCATCTTCTACATACGAGGCATGGAACGTGGGTAGCTTTGGATTGTCACCCACGGATATAGCGATGAACGTTGCGTTGCCGGAACTGGATGGTCGCATCATTACACGGCCCATTTCATTCAAGAAGGCGCGTGATAAGGATGCTCTGACGGATTCCAGTGCAGTATACTATAGCGTGTACCCTCCGGGTTGTAATTTCGTCACACAGTTTGCCCGTAACTGGATAGCGCTGCAGGAAAAGAAGAACTGTGATAAACGCATTGCCCTCATTCTTCCAAACTATCCGAATAAAGACAGCAGGCTTGCCAATGGTGTAGGACTTGATACTCCGCAGAGCACGGTTGAAATCATTCACGCGTTACAACAGCAGGGATATACTATAGGTAATATAATTCCAAAGGATGGTGATGAGTTGATGCAGTGGATCTCGTCCCGGATTACAAATGAATCGGCATCACGGCATACACGTCCATACCAGGCACGTATTTCGCTCGATTCATTTTACAGAGTATATAATACACTGTCGCCGGTGCTGAAGGAAAAAGTATATGCGCAGTGGGGAGACATCGCAAACGATCCGTACTTTGATGGGGATGGATTTGCATTGCCCGGTATATATTCCGGAAATCTGTTTATCAGTATACAGCCTTCACGCGGGTATCACCTGGATGTACATAAGTCCTATCATTCTCCCGATCTGCCACCGCCATATTATTACTTTGCTTTTTATATCTGGATACAACAGGAGTTTTGCGCAGACGCTATTGTTCATATCGGTAAACATGGTAACCTCGAATGGTTGCCGGGCAAAAGTATAGCACCGGATGAGACAAGTTGTTTTCCGGCTGCAGTACTCGGTCCTATACCGCAGTTCTATCCCTTTATTATAAACGATCCGGGTGAAGGTTCGCAGGCAAAGAGACGAACACAGTCGGTGATTATCGACCACCTCATTCCGCCTATGACACGTGCAGAAACGTATGGTGTACTGCTGCAACTTGAAAATCTCATTGATGAATATTATGAAGCGTTTCATGCAGATGCCAAACGGGCACGTATACTGCGCGGTAATATTGAACGTCTCGTGAATGAACATCAGCTTCAGAAAGATCTGGATGTACAGTCTGATGATGTGGATGAGTTACTGGTTAAACTCGATGGATATTTGTGTGAGATAAAAGAATCACAGATCCGCGATGGTCTTCATATTTTCGGACGCATGCCGGAAGGTGAACAACTCATCGATTTATTGATCGCCTTGCATCGACTGCCTTCTGCCGGGGTGCAAGGAATAACACAGGCACTCGCTGCAGATATAGGTATAGCATTTGATCCCTTGCAGGCAAAGTTCGAAACACCTTTCGGTCAGGATGTAGGGGGCGTTCATTGTCGTACCCATGGTGACGTAGTTGAAGTGCTGGAGTTAAAAGCGCGAGAGTTGGTAATCGACAGTATAAATTCAGGTAGAAGTTGGGATCTGGATTTTCCGGCTACTGCTATTGTAATTGACTATATTTTATCCGTTACACTTCCCAGGCTAAAGAATACCCGTCTTGAGATAGAACATTTACTGGATGGACTGTCAGGTAAATATATACCTGCCGGTGGTTCCGGTGCACCTACCCGTGGTCGACTGGATATACTTCCAACCGGTAAGAACTTTTATTCGATCGATGTGCGCACAGTTCCTACGGAAGCCGCTTACCAGGTTGGTAAGAAAAGTGCTGAGGCATTGCTGCAACGCTATATACAGGAACATGGTGAATACCCGGAAAGTATAGCAATATCTGTCTGGGGAACAGCCACGATGCGCACCGGTGGCGATGATATAGCACAGGCATTGGCATTAATGGGCGTGCGACCGATCTGGCAAAATGTGAATCGCAGGGTCAGTGATTTTGAAATTATCCCCATGTTTCAATTGGCACGACCGCGTATTGATGTTACGGTACGTATCTCCGGATTTTTCAGAGATGCATTTCCCGATATAATTTCTCTGTACAACGCTGTCGTGGAGAAGGTAGCTTCGCTGGATGAAACCGATGAAGAGAACTTTATTCGCAAGCGCATCCATCAGGATACGGAGCAGTGGACAACACAGGGATATACCCCGGTGCAATCACGACAGATGGCGATGTATCGAGTATTCGGATCCAAGCCCGGTGCGTACGGTGCAGGACTTCAGGCGCTGATTGATGAGCAAGCCTGGAATACATCCGCAGACCTTGCCGAAGCATACGTAACGTGGAGCAGTTATGCCTATGATAAACAGGCGAGAGGTATATCTGCCGTCAAGCCTTTCCGTAACCGGCTGGCGCATATCCAGGCCGTTGTGCAGAACCAGGATAATCGTGAACACGACATTCTCGATTCGGATGATTACTATCAATTTCAGGGAGGGCTTGCCAATGCTGTACAAACGGAACGTGGTGAACAACCGGAGATATACTTTGGCGATCACGCTCGCCCGGACAATCCGAAAATAAAAACGCTGAAACAGGAACTGCTGAAAGTCTTTCGATCACGCGTGGTAAATCCCAAATGGATTGAAGGTGTGAAGCGTCACGGTTATAAAGGCGCATTCGAAATGGCCGCTACACTTGACTACATGTTCGCGTATGATGCCACTACAAACCTCGTGGAAGATTTCATGTATGAAGAACTCGCACAGTCATACCTCTTCGATGCAGATACACGCGCCTTCATCGAGAAAGCAAATCCGTGGGCGTTGCGCGACATGAGTGAACGTCTGCTTGAAGCGGTGCAGCGTGGTCTTTGGCAAAATCCTTCCAGTGAAGCGCTACAACAATTGAAGGCTATATATATCGGTATGGAAGAGTAACAAGCGTATAAACCAAGTATATATGATTAACTACCTGCTTATTGATTCGTTGTTATTGGGTGTGCAGCATTCGTTCGAGCCCGATCACATGGCGGCTGTCTCAGTGCTCGCGAGTGAAGAAAGGAAAACTTCTGTGCAGCGATGGAAATTGATCTGGCGATCGTCTCACTGGGCATTAGGACATTCTCTGAGTCTCATCCTGTTTGCTGTACTGGTAATTATACTGAAATCAAATCTCTCGCTGGAAGTAGCCAGTAAAGTTGAGCTGCTGGTTGGACCGTTAATGATCTGGTTAGGAGTGCTCGCAATACGCAGAAACTATATGCCGGCAACAATACGGGTTGACGCTAAACCGGTAATCCGGAAATTCAGTCGTTCGTTTTGGGTAGGTATGATACATGGGCTCGCGGGTACCGGTGGAGCGTGTACGGTTGCCTTAACGCTGGCCGCTAAAGATTCATTCACCGCTGTATGGATTATTGTGTTGCAGAGTGTGGGGATCATTCTGTCCATGTCAGCGTATGGGTACTTCTTTACATTCTCTGTTAATAAATTTGCCTCGCACAAGGAATATGCATTGAAGGTTATCAATTTTCTGGTGGGTATATTTTCAGTCGCTATTGGTGTTCTTACCATATATAGCTCGATGGAAATGTAGCGTGGTTTAAATCCATTGCACAAAGGTCACGGAGAAGACGCAGAGGTTCACAGAGTTTTTACACGTCACAGATACATAACGAATAACAATTAACGGATAACGAAGATGAAAATATATACACGAAAAGGTGATCACGGACAAACCGGAGTATTCGGAGGAAAGCGTGAGTATAAAGACAGTGCGCGAATAGAATGTAATGGGGCGATTGATGAAGCAAACTCAACGCTGGGGCTGCTGCGCTCAAAGCTTGCACCCGATCACGTGTGGCAATCTAACCTGCATCGTATTCAGAAAGACCTGATGGATATGATGTCTCATTTGGCGAGGCCGTCTGATTCCAATAAAATAAATCCAAACCCGAAGCCAACGGATGGTGCTATATTTTGCGAAACATGGATCGATGAACTCGAAGCAGCCATGACAGAGCCCTCTGATTATTTTCTGCTACCCGGTGGTAATGAAATATCCGCGCTGTGTCATGTAGTGCGAACACAAATCAGACGGGCTGAGCGAAGACTGGTGACGCTCAGCAAGGAAGATCCCGCTTCGGTAGAGGAATATATAGCGGCCTATATAAACAGATTGTCCGATCTTTTCTTTACCCTGGCCCGAGCCGAAATGGCTTCGAAGTTAATAGCAGAAGAACGCTGGCAACTCTTCCTATACAAACGCAAAAAAGCCCGCCGGCACGAATAACGATTAACTGCTAACGAATAACGACAAACCTTTGAAATACATCATCACCGGTGGCCCCGGTAGTGGCAAGACGAGCGTCATCGAAGCCTTATCACGGTTGGGCTATACTACGTTTTCAGAAGTGTCGCGAAGGCTCATCCGACAGCAAATGCTATTGGCGCATGGCGTGTTGCCCTGGAAGAACATGAATGAGTTTGCTACGCTTGCCCTGAAGGAAATGAGACAACAACATTACGAAGCATGCGATAAAAATGAAGTCTGCTTTTTCGATCGTGGTATACCGGATATTATCGGGTATCTGCATTTCTCGCAGCTTGCGCTCTCTTTTGAAATTTTGAAGGCAGCTATAAATCATCGGTATGCTCCGGTTGTATTCATTTGTCCACCATGGCCGGAGATCTATGTGAATGACCCGGAGCGCCCACAGACATTTGAAGACGCGTGGAATTTATATCATCATATCCGGAACGCCTATGAAACGTTGCAGTACACGATTATCGAAATCCCGAAAGATATAGTATCCATTCGCACAAAATTTATACTGGATACTGTACGAAACCATCAATCTATAGTTATATAATTTAGTATGAGCTTCAGAAAATTATTTTACCCGGTCTATACCATCGTTACCGTGCTGTTGATGATCGGTTGTACTCAATCATCCCAACAGAAAGCACAATCTTTACTTGCATCGCCTTCCATTCGCTATGCAAAAGGATTTGAAGTGACCGACAACGGTAATGCGTTGGCTGTAACAGTGAAGTCACCAGACGGCTATGAACAACATTATACGCTGAGAAAGAAAAGCAACGTAACAACAGTACATGCAGCACCAAATAGTATTGAAGTACCACTGCAGCGTGCCGTGTGCCTGGCCTCTACGCATGTTGCATTGATTACCAGCTTGCAACAGACTGATAAGATCATCGGCCTTGAAGATAGGAAGAGTGTATACAACGCAGACATTATCAAAGCCATAGAGAGCGGTAAAGTTCATGAAGTTGGTAATCATGACGAACTAAACCTGGAGCTGCTGGTAAATATAAACCCTGACGTTGTGTTTCAGTCTGTGAGCGGTATGCCGGCTTCAAATACCGCACAATTAGAGAACCTTTCGCTGCACACAGTTGGTATACCGGCACATTACGAAACGCATCCTTTGGGACGTTTGGAATGGATGAAATTCTTTGCGCTGTTCTTTGATAAGCAGGCTTACGCAGATTCGGTGTTCAATCACATTGAAAAGTCCTATAAACAAACGATGCAATTGGTTCGCGATCCTGCGCACAGGCCTACCGTTGTAGCGGGGTATTTCAGTAAAGGTGTTTGGGTAGCTCCGGGTGGTAAAAGTTATTTTGCACAGTTGCTGAAAGATGCTGGTGCAGATTATGTCTGGAAAGATGATTCAACTTCAGGCAACCTGAAACTAAGCTATGAAGAGTTGGTTGATAAAGGTATAGATGCTGATTACTTTATAAATATTCAAATGGTATATAAAGATCGCGAACAGGTGCTGGCCGATATAGCAGAGGCGAAGTCGTTCAAGAGTGTACTGGCCAACAATTTCTATATGAACAATGCTACCACCAATCGCAACGGAAAGAATAATTATTGGGAACAAGGGTTTACCGAGCCACATGTAATTCTTAAAGACCTTGTAAAGATATTGCACCCGGATTTATTACCAGATTATACACTGGTATATTTTGCTGACCAGCGCTCGAAACAATTTTAACCATGCGTAGGCCGTAATTGGATATACACGGTCATTTCTATCTTTGCATAGCATGAAGTACCAGTTTTTAATATCTGCTCCGGCAAGCAATTCAGGGAAGACTACCGTTACGTTAGGATTGATCCGATTACTGATGAAGCGTGGATTACGGGTACAGGTTTTCAAGTGCGGTCCTGATTATATCGATACTAAATTTCTGGGACAAGCAGCACAACGCCCTGCGATCAACCTGGATATTTATATGATGGGTAAAGATCATGTAAAGGAATTATACCAGTACTATAGCGCGACAGCGGATGTCTCAATCATCGAAGGTGTGATGGGACTATTTGATGGCGCGAACCGGATGGAAGGGAGTAGCGCGGAGATCGCGATGCTGTTGGGTGTTCCGGTTATCATGGTACTGCCCGCAAAAGCTAGTGCATATTCTGTGGCACCTGTGCTATATGGATTTAAAAACTTTAACACAAATGTTGCTATAGCGGGTGTTATATTTAATCATGTTAACACTGCATCACATTACAATTTTCTAAGGGATGCTGCGCATGATGTAGGGGTGGAGTCACTTGGATATATACCCGTTCATGATCAGATGAAGATACCCTCACGACATTTGGGGTTGCAACTTGAGCGTAATGACGAAGCGCTTTTTTCTGCTATAGCAATACATCTGGAGAAGACAGTCTTGATAGAAAGCCTGCTACGTGTTGCAAGTTGTAATCATTCGGTAGAGCCTGTTGTGAAGCAGCGGAATGATAGCAGAGCTGATACTCAATTAACCATAGCCGTTGCGCACGATGACGCTTTTACGTTTACCTATCATCATAATATAGAAATGTTGAGGATGAAGTATAGGATAGTCTTCTTTAGTCCGCTGCATGATGCTGTTCTGCCTGAAGCAGATATAGTGTACTTAGCCGGTGGCTATCCTGAGCTTTTTCTAAAACAATTATCAGCGAACGTGTCTATGCGGGAATCGTTGATGCGTTATTGTGAGGCTAGTGGTAAGCTGCTGGCTGAATGTGGCGGGTTGATGTATCTTGGTAAGTCCATTACCGATGAAACAGGAGAGGAGCACGAAACGGTTGGCTTTCTCGATCTGAAAACCTCCATGGCAGCGAGAGCGTTAACGCTTGGCTACAGGACTCTGCACTATAATGATAAAGTATACTACGGACATGAGTTTCATTATTCTGTCGTGAAGACTGATGGTATATCCAACACGATTGGCCATGTACGAAACGCCAAAGGTGAAGATGTTCAGATGAAAGTATATCGCAGGAACAACGTGGTTGCTTCCTATATGCATTTCTACTGGGGCAACGGAAACGATTTGCTGGAAACATTTTTCTCCTGAGTATTTAGCGGAATGCTATATTTAGAACTATAATGATGAGCACGCACGTAAAAGTAACTGCATGGTTGATGTAAATCACTTTGCTGATTTCTTTGTTCTCAATAGCCCGGGCATTTGAACCAATATAGGG
This sequence comes from uncultured Chitinophaga sp., assembly GCA_966211525.1. Lineage (GTDB taxonomy): Bacteria > Bacteroidota > Bacteroidia > Cytophagales > Cyclobacteriaceae > Ohtaekwangia. The sequence continues at coordinate 14,564 of CBIHOZ010000052.1, forward strand.
TTTCTCAACCATCGCACCGTGGTAATAATTACTTCCTCCAAAGCGGCAGTCCAATACACCTGCGAGTGCTGCCTCCGGGTAACCGGCATTAGGACTCTTATGCAAATGGCCGTATTTGAAAATAAACTGTATTGCGCGACTGCTCAGGGATACGAGCGCAATAAGTAAAGCGGTCATGCGAGCCGGTATATAGTTAGCGACATCATCTATGCGTGCAGCAAATTTTCCGAACAGCTCATAGCGGGGACTGCGATATGCGATCATCGAGTCGAGTGTGTTGATCATTTTGTAGGCCATCATGCCAGGTATACCACCGATCGCATAGTAGAAGAGGGGAGCCACCACGCCATCGGACAGGTTTTCCGACATCGTTTCGAATACAGCAATTTTTATCTGCTGCTCCTGTAGTGTATTCGTTTCTCTGCCTACAATGCGGGATAGCTGCAGGCGAGCCTGCGGTAAACCTGCCTCCAGCTTTTTAAATACATTTTTCCCTTCGTCAATGAGACAACGATTGGCAATGCCAAAGTATATGAAGACAGTATTGAAGACCATCAGCGCATAGACATGCCGTTGTAGTAGAGCAATTGCAACATAAAAGGATAGAAATGTTCCGGCTATTAACAGTATACCAAGCGTCATGCCTCTCAGGAAACGGTGATTGCCGGTGTTCCATTTCTTTTCTCCTGCATAGATCAGGTTACCGAATACCTTTACCGGATGCGGCATCTTTTCCGGGTCGCCCAGCAGCAAGTCCAGCAGATAGCCGGCGATCAGCGGGATGATGTAGCTATAGAGGAAGCTTTCCATGCGTGAAGACCCTTTAGTAATGCTATATTTTTTTCACGGCTCTGTGTGGCGATCCGGAAGTAACGTTCGTCTAATCCACGAAAGTTAGAAGCATCGCGAATCAGGCAGCCCACTTCCTGAACGAGATATTGCTTGAGTGCAGAAGCTGTTCCATAATGTGTCTTGATAAGAAAGTATGTTGTATCGGAGGGTATAACTTCATAACCTTCTATCGCAGCGATTTCTTTTTTCAACCATTCGCATTCATCGAGCAGCGGACCAACGTCAGGCAGTAATGAATCGTAATGATCCAGAATGAATTTCGTAGTGTGCAAGGCTATCGTGTTAACAGACCACGGTACTTTATAGTGCGCTATTTTTTTGATGATCTCGTCTGGTGCTGCTATCAATCCGGTACGAACGCCAGGTATAGCAAACGTTTTGGTAAAAGAGTGAACGATCACCAGGTTCGGAAGTTTGCCTATATAGGACAGAAGACTTTGTGGCGAGCGTGTGAAATCACTGTACGCTTCGTCTACTATAAATAACGTTTCCGGTTGATTGTTTATCAGTTGAAGTAATATATCGCTGGTCAACTTTTGCCCGGTAGGGTTATTCGGATTGCAGAGGAACGCAAGTGTGGTGTTGATCTTTGTATCCGTGTGGATGTCTGCATGGGCGCTATAGCTGCAACGAATATCGTTGGCAACGGTAGCATCTTCATATTCGGAAAATGTAGGTATAAAAATCGTAGCTGTAGTTTGGCGGAATGCCTGTGCGATCAGGTAAAACGCTTCGGCTGCACCGTTGGTAATAAGGAAATTGACAGGCAAGAGGCCGTATCGTTCCGCCAGTTTTTGGCGTATAGGCGCTGCGTTGGGTTCGGGGTAATTTTTAACCTGTGCAATGGACTGTTGCATTGCTTCCAGTACACGCGCATCCGGACCGCCCGGCCACACGTTCGAGCTGAAGTTTGCAACGATGTTGCTCCCGAAGTTATACAGATCGTCTCCGTGACCGTAAATCATTTTTTCATGATGTTATATACTTTATCGATGTCAACTGACTGACGAACCCATTCCGCCAGCGCATCGTATTGCGTTTCTTTATAGGTGTCGTGTAACGTATCGGGTATCGTCACGTTGTGATCCTTGAAGAGATCTTTCAATACAGCCCGGTTATCAAATATACCGTGCATATAACTCCCCCAGCAACGTTCATCGCGAACGTAACCATCGGTGTTGTTGTCTTCCGTACGGTTCACCGGACGATTGTCGCCTATAGGTTCCGTTGTGCCCATGTGAATTTCGTAGCCGTTGCAGATTTCTGAAGCGTTATCCCGATAGAAAAACTTCTTCTGGTAAGTTTGTTTGGTTTGCGCCAATGTTGTTTTTACAGGGAGGAGTCCTAAACCTTTAATGGCGCCCTTGTCGGATTCCACTTTAAAGGGATCGTGAATCTCTTCTCCGAGCATCTGGTAGCCACCGCATATACCAATTACCTTTTTTCCCGAATGGTATGCGTGATGTATACAAGTCGCCAACCCGCTGTCGTATAGCGCCTGCATATCGGCAATGGTATTTTTACTTCCGGGTAGAATAATGATATCGGCCAGATCAACCTGTGCTGGTTCATGGGTATAGTAAACCTGCACACCTTCCAGCTTCTCCATGATCTTGAAGTCGGTGAAATTGGACAACTGCGGATGGCGTATAACGCATACGTTGGTTTTGCCTGGGGCTGCATGTGTATAACGCGTTTCGAGTGCTACCGAATCTTCTTCGTCAATATCGATGTCACGAAAGTAAGGTACTACGCCAAGCACCGGTACTTCCGTAATTTCTTCCAGAATTTTTATACCGCTTTCAAACAGTCGCGTATCCCCTCTGAATTTATTAACAATAATGCCTTTGATGAGTTTGCGCTCGTGTTCAGGAAGTAATTTTATAGAGCCGTATACACTTGCAAACACACCACCGCGATCTATATCCGCAACCAGTACAACAGCAGCATTGGCAAACTGCGCCATGCGCATATTAACTATATCTTTATCTTTCAGGTTTAACTCGGCTATACTGCCTGCTCCTTCCAGCACAATGGGATTGTATTGTGAGGCGAGTCTTGTAAAGGACTTCTTTACTTCTTCAAACAACGCATCTTTACCTTCCTTCTTAAAGTAATCGTACGCGGATTGATTGCCGATCGGTTTGCCATTGAGAATTACTTGTGATGAAAGATTGCCGTTGGGTTTAAGCAGTACAGGATTCATATCCGTATGACACGGTATACCGGCTGCTTCGGCCTGCGTGGCTTGTGCCCGGCCGATCTCGTATCCTTCCGGTGTCGCGTAGCTGTTCAGCGACATATTCTGGGCCTTGAAGGGAGCCGGACTAAAACCATCTTGCCTGAAGATGCGGCAGAACGCTGTAGTAAGTATACTCTTGCCAACGTTGGAAGCTGTACCGGCAAGCATCAGTGGTTTTAAAGCCATTCGAATATGTTTTAACAGATATCGATCTGCGCCCCGAATATAGAATGCAGCATCTTACGGTGTTGAATTATTTTTTATCTTGGACCACCTAATCAAATATACTGTACTTATGGAACCTTTAGATCAAATACTCGATACCCCGGTATCGTCACAACGACAAATGCGTTATGCGGGATTCTGGATTCGCGTAGGCGCTTACCTTATTGATGGAATTTTACTGGCAGTAGTGAATGTGATTTTGGGCCTCGTTATAGGTTCCAGTAGCGGATCGCTGGGGACAGCGCTGCTTGTGAACGCGATATCTATCGCTATTGGTCTTGCTTACTTTGCAGGCTTTGAAAGTTCAGAGAAGCAAGCCACACTTGGTAAACAGGCGGTGGGAATTAAAGTAGGAAATGTAAATGGTGAACAGATAACTTTTGCCAACGCGTTGGGACGTTATTTTGGAAAAATCATCTCCGGATTACTGTTATGTATCGGCTTTATGATGGTAGGCTGGGATGACAGAAAGCAAGGCCTCCATGATAAACTTGCTGATACCTACGTGTTTTACGGTCAATAACATTTTAATGATCTTCAGGCTATAGCAGCCTGAAGATCATCTATATCATTCCTCTCGATTTCAGTTCCAGGTATTTATTGATCGAAGCTACGGTAAGATGCTCCGGCTTGGTAAGTATACTAATGATACCGAACTGTTTTAGTTGCTGCACCATGTGTGCTTTGGTAAGCACATAATTCTCTGCCGTCACCTGGGTATATATATCTTCTAATGTTTCTACGTGCTCGGATGTACTCGTGGTGATTTCGGTGTTCTCAAAGAATATTACCACCAGCAGGTGCTGGTCATTCAATCTTCGTAATTGCGGCAACACGCGCTGCAACGCATACGTGCTTTCAAAGTTGGTATATAGAAATAACAGGCTTCGCCCGTTTACAAAATTACGCACAGTCATGTACATGCTTTCGTAGTTGGCTTCCACGGCTCCCTCTTTTTCCTTATATAGCGTGTCCAGTATTTTCTTAAGCTGCGTTTTGCTGCGGTCCGCTTTGATAAGCGATTTGGGTGTTTCAGCAAACGTAATGAGGCCGGCCTTGTCTTGTTTGCCCAGTACTATATTTGAAATTACCAGCGCTGCATTTACAGCATAGTCAAATAAACTTAATCCGTTAAAGGGCATGTGCATCACACGACTTTTATCAATGATGCAATATACCTGTTGAGACTTTTCGTCTTCGTACTGGTTGATCATCAGGTGTGCCCTGCGGCTGGTAGCCTTCCAGTTGATGCTGCGGTAATCATCGCCACGTATATACTGGCGGATGTGCTCGAACTCGTAACTATGACCGATACGTCTTACTTTCTTTACACCATACTCGGTTGCTGTGCGGGCAAAAGTCTTCAGCTCATACCGTTTCATCTGGATGATGGACGGATATACCGGAACGTTTGCTTCACTCGCACCGGTTACACGCCTCTTGATAAGGCCAAGACCGGTAGTGAGGTATAAATGTACTTTACCGAAAATATACTCTCCGCGTGTAACCGGACGAAGGGTATAGGTTTGCTGGTGCACCTTATCAGGCGACAGCGCCAGCTTAATGGTAAACTGACGCATTTGAAACTGCTCCGGCAATTCATCAATCAATGCTATAAAAAGTTTTATACGTGCCCTGTTACGAACCGAAAGAGTAATGATGTTGTCATCGCCCAATGATAATACAGAAGGAACGTCACGTTCAGCAGTGATCACTACGCTGCGGTTGTAAAGCAGTATCGTATCAATGAGAATAAGTACAGCAAAGAGTATACATCCTGTTTTAACAAAAGCAAACAAAAACGGAAAAGCATACGAAAGCATCATGCCTCCGGTGAGGATAGCCACAACAAGAAAGAAACGATTGGTAAGGAACAGGTTTTTGATAAAGTTCATCAGCGTGGTACTTCTACTCGTTCCGTTATCTCTTTAATGATGTCTTCAGCTTCAACACCTTCCATCTCGCGCTCGGCTGTTAGTATAATGCGATGGTTAAGTACGGGGTACGCCACAAACTTCACATCATCCGGTGTAACAAAGTCGCGGCCGTTCATGGCAGCAATGGCTTTGGACGCACGCATAATGGCAAGCGATGCACGAGGCGATGCTCCGAGTGTAAGATCACCGTTGTTACGGGTGTTGTCTACAAGCTTCGCTATATATAGTATAATTTCGTCTTTGATGTGGATCTTTTCAATCAGCTCCTGGCAATGCTTCAGTTCCTGCTTCGTAATTACCGGCTGTATATCATCAAGCACCTTCATGCTGAAGTCATCTTTGAACTTGCGAAGTATCGATACCTCTTGGTCAAGTGTAGGATACTTTAGTTTGATACGGAAGAGGAAGCGGTCTAGCTGTGCTTCGGGTAAACGATACGTTCCTTCCTGTTCGATCGGGTTTTGGGTTGCGATCACAAGGAAAGGAAAATCCATCGGGTAGGTGGTACCATCTATAGTAACCTGCTTTTCTTCCATTACCTCAAACAAAGACGATTGCGTTTTGGCCGGAGCGCGGTTGATCTCATCGATCAGCACCAGGTTAGCAAATACAGGCCCGCGGTTAAAGGTAAACTCCGAAGTCTTCATGTTGAAAACAGAAGTACCCGTTACATCGGTTGGCATCAGGTCGGGCGTAAACTGAATGCGCGAGAAACCTACCGACAGCGATTTGGCCACCAGCTTCGCGGTAAGTGTCTTCGCTATACCGGGCACACCTTCCAGGAGTATATGTCCCCCGGTAAATATACCGGCCAGCAGAAGATCAATGGTGCTGTCCTGTCCTACAACAGCTTTGCCGATTTCACGCTTGATGCGTCTTACGCGTTGGTTAAGCTGATCAATTTCCTGTTGCAGTAAATCTTCAGGTTGCTCAGGTTGAATGTTTAGGTCTTCCATAAATATATAGCTGTAACTTATTTACAGTGTTTGTAAAAATTTTCAATAGCGTTGTACAACCCAACCAGTTTGTCAATGGCGGTGTTGTATTGAGCGTTTCGTTCGATCTGGTTATACTGATCGTAGATGCTCTGTATCTCTGCGATGTTTACTTTCGATTTCTCGGCCAGCCGGGCAATCTGTATCTCGGGTGCCATTTGTGTATGAATACCATACCGTGCGCGAATGAAATATTGAAAGTACTTCATTTTTTTACGGGCAATGTCCAGGTGATTCTGATTCTGGTAGTGCAGTGCTGAAACAAGCTTCACAAACTCCAGTGAGGTGTTTGCTTTTTGCTCCAGTACCGGTATAACCCGTTGTGTGCGTTTGGCAGCAAAGAATACATATAGCACCACGGCCGCCAGCATCATCCACCACGCATATTTCAGCGCGGGCTGGTTGAGTATGAAATATAGCGGACTGATGTCCGGATTGTTGTTGCCCGTAAATGATACTTTACTGTATTCATCCCAGAGTATATTTTCTCCGTGCAGGTGCGAGAATACACCGGACGCATACTCGGCTTTGTCGGGTTTGATGAGGAAGTAATTGGTAAATACCAGCGGGTTGGTGTGCAGGTATATATTCCCTTCGCCATGCTTAAATTTCAGGAAGTTGACATAGTTCGGATCCTGGTATCCCAACGGTACCAGCGATTTGGTTGAATCGCAGAACAGGCGGGTGTTAAACGAGTTCCAGTAGTATTTCATGTCATCGCTCATGAAACGATACTGATAGGTATATCCGCTTTCGGTGTGCAGCGTGTCGTGGTAGAAGTTCAGCGTTGCCGTTTTAACGGAATGCTCTTCCAGCGTTATGTCTTCGTTACACTCGTTCACATATATACCGACAATGTTTTCAGGAAGCTCAATGCTGGCAATAAAGGCATCATTACCTTTCTGTATAAAATCCAGCAGCGCCTGCGCATCGCGTTGATTCAGGTGCAGGCTTTGTCCTATAAATACATAGTCGGTCGGACTACTGCCGATGCTGTCCAATACCTCGTGCAGGGGTTTGCGATTGCTATAGATAAAATGATCTTCAGCGCGGTAGCTTCGCAGCATTTGTTTGATGAACGATGTTCCATACGGCTGATTACTTCCTGCTTTGTAATCTTCATACCACTGGTAATGCTTTTTATCATCATCCCCGAATATAAAATATAGCAGGAGCAATACACCCAGCACCGCGAAAAGTATAATAATGGTTCTGTTCTGCTTCACGATGCCTTCTGCGTATTTAATTTCTGATGGAGGTTTTCAAATTCAGCAAACAGTTGCTGATATAGTTCGGTGGTAAGCCGGTGTTCGCCATACCAAACCTGTTCGTAGGCGAGGGTTAGTTTTCTTACCTCGTCATAATAAAAGTCTTTGCTGGAAAGTTCGGAAAGATAATCGTGGTTGGTCTTGTCTTTTTTCCAAAGGATAACGCCTTGTTCGTTCAATTCCTTGAGCAACCCGAGGAAATATAGTCTTACCGCCAGGCGATAGTTGCCATCGGCAATAGTTTTGCGTAATAATGAATTTACATCGAGGTCTTCAATGTTTTCAACGTGGGCAGAAGTATCCGTATCACCGGTGATCACTCGCTTGGGAGAACCGGGCTTTATGTTTTTAGTAACCGCATAGAGTATAAAAAGGATTACGCCAACGATGCAGACGTAAGCTAATACGCGCAGTATATCGCTGTTCCAGTTGCCGAACGACATCGGTTCGCGGGAATCTGATTCTTGTTCTTTCTCGGGTTCAGGTGGCTCTTCATTATAGTCGGTGTCGCCTATAATTTTCTTCCATTTCTTTTCGTCAAACTTTTTAACGGGCAGTTTTTCTTCCTGGTATTGTTTGGTCTGCGACAATTCCTCTGGCGCTTTCAACGTGTGGGGTACTGCTTGTTCCTCGCCACTGTCACTATATTCATCGTAATTATATTCGTTGTCGGTGTCAGTAGTGGTAGTAGTGGTGGTGTCTACTACTACGAATTCCAGTTCCCCGGTTTCTGATCCGGTATACACAACGGAGTCGGCATCCTGCGCTGCTACCATTACGCACGAGTAAAACAGTATTATCAATAATGAAACTATATATTTCATGCCTTACTGTTTTTGGAGAGTCGCGTGCCTACAAGGGCAATGGATTTTTTGAGATGCTCTGCATCCGCAGTTTCCTTCAATGAAAAATACTGGTATGCAGCACAAGCTGTGAGAATGGGTACGATCAGATTGAAAGCAAAGGTTTTGATGAATAACTCTATAAAGTGAATGATGCCTTTGGACCAGACATCGGTATCGGCAAAGTTCCATTGCAGTATAGATGTATACATATAGATGAGCGGAGCCGACAGTACCAGCAGGAACGAGAAGGTAATGAGCAGCAGGATCATCTGTAATCCCATAACCTGACCGAAGTTGGCACCGGCCAGGCGCCAGGTTTCACCAAAGGCACTGAACAGATTTTTTTCTTCGGTAAGCTGCGTAAATCCGTAGAGCATAAACAATATATAGCAGAACACCAGGAAGAAAATGCCCCAGTAGCCCAAGTATACCATTCCGAATATGGCTGCCGTGATAATTATGGTTTTACCGAATGCCAGGATTGAAAATTTTATTTTCGTGTTCTTCGATTCAGCATCCACAATCATCATTACGCGGTATAGTATTACTGACGTGCCGGCTGTGTTGATGATCAGCGATGTGAGGTCTGGTGTTTTTAATCCGTAGTACATATCGCTGAGCAGCTTGAGCCACCAGTCTTCCTCATAGAAGGGAATATAGAATTCAACTTCGAAGATGAACCGCGCGATGGCCATTGCTAACGATGCTATAAATAACCAGGAGAGAAGTTTGTTGGCGTGTCGCTTATAGAAGAGCAACGCATCCTTCATAATGTCTGCATTGTTCTTTACACGGTCGAAGAATGTTGGCTCCTGCAAGCTTGGCGGAAGTCGGACTTCTTCCAACGGAACTTCAAAACCGTTTTTCGATTTCCACCATGGGTATAGCACAAAGTAGCCGATGATGAACGCGGCAGACAAGAGTATAAGAAAGAAGCGAAGTATATCCGGTACTTCGGTATAGCGCGTAAGGAAACTTTCAATGATAGCCGCCAGCACAAATATAGGGGTGATGCCGAGCATCAGTTTTAACGAGCGCATAGCCGAAAGCTGAAACGCCTGCAAACGCGAATAAGTCCCCGGAAAGATAAGTCCTGAACCGAGTGTTAAACCGGCTCCGCCTGCCAGGATGATCGATGATATTTCCAGTGTGCCGTGTAGCCATATCGTTAGGGCAGACTCGGCTGCGAGTCCTCGTTCAATGAAGAAGAACTGGAAGCAGCCTACCATGATGCCGTTGTATAAAAGTATAGCGAGTGTACCAATGGCCAGGAAAACCCCGAACACATACGTGCGGAAGGCCACCATCAGGTTGTTGAAAGTAATGCCGAGAAACATATCTACCTGGTGTCCCTTTTTATATACCGCCATCGGGTCGCCTTTTTCAATGTTCTCTTTGGTCATGGATACATAACTTTCTCCGAGAATGGTGCTGGCAAACTGTGGATCTTTCAGCGAGGAGAATACACCGATGCAGGTTGCCATTAAAAAAACGATCAGCGATATCAGCATCTGTTTTTTAGAGAAGAGTATAATCTGCGGCAGTTCATCCATCCAGAACAAACGGAATTGGTTTTTCTTGTCCTTCCGGTTACTATAGATGATTGAAAAGTATTCGCGAGCAATCTTGTTAAGGTAAACGCGTACGGAACGGTTCTGATAGTAGGTACGTGAATAGGACAAGTCGTCTACTACCTGTGTAAAAAGATTGGAAAGCTTTTCTGGATCTTTAACGGGACTTTTGAGAAGCGTTTCGGATTCGAGCCACTTTTCTTTATTTTGAGCGATGAAACGGGTTTCCTTCATGAATGGGTGAAAATATTGCTTTAAGATCAAAAAATGAAGAACATAGAAATTAAAACTACGCAGAATGTAGTGTTGGAATATGAACTTGCAGATTTACGCGATCGCATTCTCGCCTTTTTGCTGGACCTGATCATTCTTGTTGTTGGTCTTTTAATATTATCCGGTGTCGGCTTCGGTATTTTAGGCTTTACCGACACCGTGGCGGGCGTGTACTCTATTTTCCTTTTTTGCATTTTTATCTTCTATTCCTTAGCATTTGAAGTGCTGAACAACGGACAAAGCCTCGGTAAAAAAGCGCTGCGCATCCAGGTAATCAAAACGGCCGGTGGACAAGCTACATTTTCGGACTATGCTGCACGGTGGGTTTTTCGCATGATCGATATTTACTTTTCGCTCGGAGGTATAGCTTCTATACTCGTAGTGTCTTCTGCCAAGGCACAACGCATTGGTGATATTGTTGCCAATACAGCGGTGGTAAAGCTGGTACCAAAAATGGATTTGAACTTGCGTGATGTGCTGGCCATTCATTCCCGCGAATCGTACAAACCGGAATATCCGCAGGCCAAGCAGTTGCAGGAAGAAGATGTACTGGTGATCAAGAAGACCCTGGACCGTTACCGGAAATTCAGCAACGATGCGCATGAAGAAGCTATACATTTACTCGCGGATCGAGTAAAACAGGTACTCGGCGTTGAAAATATATACCCTGACGATCGCAGATTCCTGCAGGCGATCTTACAGGATTATGTTGTTCTGACACGATAACGTTGCTGTTCAGCAGGAGCAATTCCGACTACGGCTTAACTCCATTCCGGTAATGATAATTTTTGATTATCTTCAGGGTAGTAAGCACGTGGTTTAACATGTGCGATAAAATCCCTCCATCAACCCTGTAATTTTATGAAAGCATATTCGTCATTTATTATCCTCTTATTGATTGCATTCGCTATGGATACACAAGCTCAAACAACATTAAAGGTTGGCGACAAGGCACCTGATTTTACCGCGAAAGATCAGGATGGAAAAACGATATCGCTGCATGACTATAAAGGCAAGAAAGTAATCCTGTATTTCTACCCGAAAGATCAAACTCCGGGCTGTACACAGGAAGCCTGCAACCTGCGCGATAATCAGGCAACACTGCAGAAGTCGGGTTATACTACCATTGGTGTAAGCACGGATGATGTAGCTTCTCACAAGGAGTTTCAAACTAAATATAGTCTGCCGTTCCCGCTGGTGGCAGATGTTGATAAAACGATCAACCAGAAGTATGGTGTATGGGTTGAGAAGGAACGCGATGGTAAGAAATATTTCGGCACTGCGCGTACTACATTTCTTATTGATGAAAAAGGTATAATTACCAGCATCATCGATAAGGTCGATACACAGCAACATGCCGAACAGATCCTGAAGCTATAGTAAGTATATAGCAATATTACGAAGGTGCCTGCTGCTCAAACCATGCAAGTGCTTTCGCTTCGTAGCGCTGTACCCAGGCTCCCTTTTCAAAATTATACTCAAACGAATCGTGCGGGTGAAGTAAAGCCGCACGTTGTTTTTCTGCTTCGTATGCTTTCGCAATCTCCGGGTGAGCACGCAGGTAATCACGAAACGCCAGGTGACGTCTGATCTGCGGAGAAGTATATTCGAAGCAGTGCACGTGCACTTCCCGTATACCCGCTGCGTTCGTGAGTGTACAAAAACGTCTGCCTGCTATACCAAACTCGCCATGCCATATATACCCGAGTGCTTCTATCAACGCAAATTGTTCGTCAAGCGCATCAATACTTTTTACAATTGGTAAAAGGTCAATCACGGGTTTGGCTGCCAGGCCGGCAACTGACGTAGAACCAATGTGTTCAACCTTCAGAAGGTTATTCCCCAACGCAGTTGCCAATCGGTCCGCTTCATATTGTGCACGCACGGGCCATTGCGAATCGTGTGGTACGATATATACCGCGTGATGTTCTGGTTGATTCATTCTGCTGACAAAATAAAATTGCTACTATATAGAATCAATATTTAATTTTTCTCCGTCCGCCTCCAGGTGCTTTAACTTCTCCGGATCGACCACGGTGTTTATCTCGTATATTCTTCCGTCACCGGGTGCTATCCCCAAGATCTGGCAGGTAATCAGTTTGTCTCCGTAGTAGTATAGCAGCGCAGGTTGATGGTTGATCCTTGCGGCCACAATGGTATTGGTGCGATGGAAACGATGATGGATAAGCATAAGCAATTCGGAAACTTCGTGTACACCCATGCAGCTTTTGCGTACCACCCGAAGCTTGCCACCATCCGCATAGAAAGATATATCTTCTGCCAGAATCGTTTCAAGTGTTTGTGTATCGCGTGAACGTATCGCATTTATATACTTTTCCAGGAAGCTGAGCTGTACCTGGTCGGCTGCCGATGCTTTGCGTTGCAGGTTCAGTTCTTCCAGTTTTGCTTTCGCACGGCTGAGCAGCTTGCGCGAATGTTCTTCCGTGCTGGATAACACCTCGGCAATTTCCTGGTGCGAGTAATCGAAGCTTTCTTTCAATAGAAATACTGCGCGCTCTTTGGGATTCAATTCCTCCAGTAACACCAGCATAGAGTATGACGCTATATCCCGAAGATTTATATTGGTATCGGCTTCTTCCGTTGCGAAAGGTTCCGGCAACCATACATCACCTACATCTATTTTCTTTCTTCTGTTCTTGATGTTGATGGCGTGATTGATAACCGATTTGATCAGATAACCTTTTTCGTTCGTAATGCCTTCGCGCGGTTCTTCTATATATTTGGAGAGTACGTCCTGCACGGCATCGCGTGCATCTTCAGCGGAACCGAGAATGTTATAGGCATACGGGAACAAAGTCTTCTGATATTCTTTCATGCAGTATCGAATTTATTTTGAGACAGCTATAGCGTCAATTTCCACAAGCATATTATCAATCGCCAGGCGCGGCACCGGTATCAGTGTGTTTACCGGAAATTTTTTATCGGGCCACATTTTGTAAAACTCTTCGGTGATGATGCGCAGTTTTTCAGCATCGTGCTCTACCACCAGTGTTGTAACTTTTACAACGGCTTTCATATCAAGTCCCTGCGAACGTAATGCTGTCTCAATATTACGAAGTGCCTGCTGCGTTTGTCGCCTGAAGTCGTTACTTAATTTTCCGGTAGTATCTTCTTCACCACCTTGGCCGGCAACGAAAACAAACTTGCGATCGGCCGGCACAGTGGCAACGTGCGAGAATCCGTACGGTATAGGATCGAACAACGCTGGCGGGTTGGTAATGGTTTGTGCGAATATCTCTGTTGGTATCATAACAAGTAAAGCAAAAAATAATCTTTTCATCGTATCAACTTTTTTAAAGGTCAACGTGCTACAAAAATAGAATCAATTGTATAGCCAACGCGATACGGCTCTTTGTAACAATGGTAGTATAATATATACCATCAACGGTACGGCTATAGCTGTAATGGCGGCAGTTCGCAAGGGTAGTGATTCTATCCGTGCAAAGTAATCGCCTAATGCCGCTAACAGTATCGTAATGGTTGGGTAAATGGCTGTCCATACAACGATTGCCATTTTCCATTTCTTCGGAGGCTTTGGAGCTGTCATATATACATCCTAGAAAATACTATACGATGCGCCCGCAAGCTTCAACTCCTCAATGGCTGGTGCAACCTCAAGCCCGCTTTCATCACGCTGTTTCTGAAATGATTGAAATGACTCGAGTGCAAACAGCGTTTTTTGCGCTTCTTCGTTTTGATATACAGCAAAGTGATTGAAGGTTTTGCCATCGGCACCCACATACGCAGTGTAGCGTATAGCCGGGTCGTTGATCTGCTTCAGGTCGGAAATAAACTTGTTTACATTCTCCAGGTTTTTCTGTGCGAAGGAAGATTTTACGGTGTATGTTACTTTGATAATTTTCATAGTGATTGATTGTTTTAGATTTTCATAGAGAAGACAAAAACAGGTCTTGAAACGTGACCTGTTTTTGTATTTTGTTCAGATCTTTTTTGAGTAAGAATTTACAGCGAGTATTGTCCCACCTGGTAGTTGCCCGGTATAGTCTGGAATGCGCGGTTGAGACGATTCCAACTATTGATCTGTGCAATGCCCAAAGTCAGGTCTGCGATTTCTTCGGTTGAAAATACCTTGGTAAGCGATGCATATAGTGCATCATCGATGTCGCGCTGCGCGATGTGTGTTAAGGCTTCCGCGAAAGCGAGTGCCGCTCTTTCTTTCTCACTATAGTACGGGCACTCACGCCACGCAGCTACCGAGTGGAGACGTTGTTCGGTTTCACCCATTGCTATAGCTTCCTTGTGGTGCATATCCAGGCAAAAAGCACAGCCGTTAATTTGTGATACACGATACTTAACGAGCTCCAGTAATTTATGATCAAGCGGAGACTTCTTTAAATACATTTCTGATTTTAATAGTCCATCGGCAAACCCTTTTGGTGCAGTCTGAAGTGTGATTCTTTCAGTCATAACTTTTGTGTTTTATTGTTTAACTGCATCCATGACAAAGAGCCGCTTCTAAACGTGACCACTTTTTAATTTTTTTTTAAAAAAAATATACTAATGATGAGCATTGCTGTGAAAATGAGCGCGTTAGCGAAATTGATATTGTTGGTTTCCGGAGAAGTGATTCTTTTATAAGACCGTATTTTAAAATTACTTTGAGCCCGGACTGATATAGTATATAGAACTTAATATGAGACAGCAGAAGATAGCGTTCGTTTGCTATGAGACCGAGAAACTGAGTGCATATGCAGCGCAGGAAGATGGTATGCTTTCCGATTTTCTACAGTCAAAAGGATTGCAGGTACAGCGTGTGCGGTGGCACGATAAAAATATTCGCTGGCAGGAGTTTGATGTGGTGATTCTCAAATCTCCGTGGGATTATCACTATCAATACAATGCCTTTATGGAGTGGCTTGCTGACGTAAATCGGTTGGGCGTACAGATACTCAACCCCTACGATGTTGTTCGGTGGAACAGCGACAAGCATTACCTGCAACAGATGATTGATGAAGGCTTTGATGTTATACCTACCGTGTTCCTGGAGCCGGGCAAACAGCATGATGTTCAATCGTTGTTCGGATATTTTAAGACAGATCAGTTGATCGTGAAGCCATGCATCAGTGCAGGGTCGAAACAAACAATAACCGTAACGCAGGAGAATATAGCACAGCATACAACGGCTATACAGGACATGACGCGCGAGGAATCATTTATGGTGCAGCCTTTTCTGCCACAGATATACGAAGGTGAGCTGTCGTATCTTTTCTTCCGCGGTACTTTCAGTCATTGTATACTAAAGAAACCGAAAGCGGGTGACTTTCGTGTGCAGCTTGGCTTTGGCGGGACAACGCATTTACAGAAACCGACTGATGATGCAATACGCGCTGCGCAGGTATTTGTAGACCGGTTTGCTAAAGACTGTTTATATGCACGCGTAGATGGTGTAGTGATCAACGGAAAATTTACGCTCATGGAACTGGAGCTGATCGAACCGATGCTATATTTCCCCGATGCACCGGATGGTCTTGATAAATATTATGCAGCGCTTGATGCGTTGTTGAAAGCAGCATCCGTATAGTATATATATAGCAGGAGCGGCCTATTTGTGTAGGCCGCTCCTGAATTACTGAAATGTACAGACGGATTGTTAACGATGATGCTGTGCAGCCGTAAGATCGCTGATCTTTTGAATCAGCTCCTTGCTATCGAAAGGCTTTGGCAACGTATCGTCAGCACAAGCGTCTTGTGCCAGCGGAATAATATCGGTGTTGGATGAAGTAATGATTACCGGTATATGGCGCGTTCTTTCGTTCGCTTTCAGTTGCTTGCATAACTCCAGTCCACTGGTGTTGCCGAGGTTAATGTCAATTAAATATAGGTCGGGGTAGGGGGGATTCGATACGTCCAGACCAGTGCCATCGGAATATACTTCTGCCGCAAAGCCGTGCGATGACAGAATGAACTGAAGCAGCTTCCGCGCATCCTGATCATCATCTATAATTATTATTCTTTTTTTCATGCTGAGGGTTTATACTTTGGTCGATCGCGTAACGGAGGCTAGTGTTTGCCTTTCTTTTTCTGTTGGCCGGGGGCGTAGCTTTTCGCAGACTTGCTGCCGGTAGCTTTCTTCATCTGGCCGGGCGGTACTTTTTTGGAATCCTTGTTACTGACAACCACTGTTGTTTTACTGCAGGCACTTGCTAAAACCAGCAGCATTAAAAAGATCCACGACATTCTTCGGATTTGCGCTTTCATGTTTTTAAAGTTTGTTCATTCTCAATCGCGATGTCCTGTCACCTCGTTCGTTCTGGTGTATCGCGATCTATACCTTTAGCACACAATCTTCGTGTTACCCCCAAAGCGAAATCGAAGAAATGTTTTAAAAAGCCATATTCTGTATCGGGAATAAGATTTTTTATATGTTTACCACACTGACCTTTAAAGAATTAGTAGCTTTTTCATGGAAAAACTTCCCGAAGATGATTTTGGAAAATTGTTCCGGCAGCATCATGCGGGGTTGTGCAATCTGGCGTATAACATTGTGGGCGATACAGATGCAGCAAAAGATATTGTTCAGGAAGTATTTGTAAAACTTTGGAATAACCGAAGTCAGCTTACGTTTGGCGAACAGATCAAGCATTACTTGTTCAAGGCCACGGCTCACACATCCTACAATCATCTTCGTGCGAACAAGCGGATAGCACCTTTAGAAGAGTATGCAGGTTTGAATACGCTTGAGACCGTTGCAGGGACAGAAGGTGTCGAATATAAAGAACTGGAGGTGCGTGCCCGGCAGGCCATCGATCGACTTCCCCCGAAATGCAAGACCATTTATATATTGAGTCGGCACGAAGGACTAAAGCACCAGGAAATTGCCGATACACTCGGTTTGTCGATTAAAACCGTTGAGAATCAGATGGGAATAGCATTGGAGAAACTGCGAAGCGATCTGAAACCCTTTCTCAACCTCGAAATTGTTTCCATTCTGGTGGCCATTGGCATGGGACTTTACGCTTTACTGATAGCTTAAAAAAATAATTTGTCCCTCTTTGGGGGTATACCCCTGGCCCGGTGCTATAGGTATAACAAACGAAAAAATCAGTAAACACTTTAATCTTTACGCGTATGAAAACTGTCATTGGCTTGATCCTGTTTGTAATGATTACCGCATCTTCCTGCTCGTCTTACACGTGTGCTACCTATGTGAAGCATACACCGAAAACCAACACCACGAGCAAAGAGGTTAAAATATAAAAGAAGTAGACCCTCTCTATGACCCTTGACAATCAACATTGGGAACGAATTTCTGCGTACCTGTCTGGCGATCTTTCGCAAGATGAAAGAAGTGCATTTGAATCCTGGCTTCAGGATTCCGACAGCAACCTGCTTTTGTTCCGCGAAGCTCGTTTGGTCTGGGAGAGTTCACAGCTAAAACTTCAGTTAAAGAATCCGGCTACGGAAGAAGAACTGCTCAAGCTGCTCGCACGCATACGATCCGAGCAGCAACCCGGAGGCCGCATCGTTTCGCTTTTTAAAAATTCAGTACTTCTTAAAATTGCTGCCAGTGTTACCTTGATTACTATAGCAGCCTATTTCTATTGGACACTGCGCGATTCTGAAACCGTAATTACCTCGGGTGACCAAGTGCTTACGCTATATTTACCCGATAGCAGTCGTGTTTGGTTGAATACAAATAGCAGTCTTTCCTATACCGAAGATTTTACAAAGGAGAATCGTGCCGTGAGTCTGAAAGGAGAAGCATACTTCCAGGTAAAACGCGATACAGCCCATACATTTGAAGTAATGACACCGGCTACTACTGCGGTGGTGCTGGGTACATCGTTCAATGTAAAAGATGCCGACAGTGCTACTACCGTTACGGTTGCAGAAGGTAAAGTTCGTTTTGCCGAGCGCGATGCTGATAACAAAGAAAATATAGTACTAACTCCGCGCGAGCAGGCAACATTTCATCACAGCAAGAAGACCGTGGAAAAATCGCGAAGCCGCGATATGAAGTTTGCTGCCTGGCGTAAGTATAAAAATGCACAGTACGAGAATGAAGTGAAGAAGAGGGCCCTATATCTCGCGACTCAATATCGCTGGCGAAAAAATCAGATTAACCAGTCTGTGATTGAAGGAACTATACGGAACAGCGCTTCGCTGGCGGTATATAAGGATATAGTGCTATACGTAACATATTCACAGCCGGGCGGACCACAAAAAACTTCGCGGCTTGTTATCGGTGAAGTTGTAAAACCTGGCCAGACTATTCACTACCGAAGACGCCTACTCGATATTTTTACCGATACCAATGTGTTGCGTGTGAAGGTTGAATCAGCAGAAGTTGAAAACGGTGACTACTACTAATGACAATGTTTATGAATGGTAATGAGTTATACATGAATACGTCTGATTCTTTTACAATACCCGAGCGCGCTGAAGCACTGATCTCACTTGCTGAAAAAATTATCCAACAGCATGCCGTGGAAGGACCGCAGAGTCCGGTGAAGCCGCAGATCATTGCTGACCTTAACTATCGTATAAGTTCTGCCAAAGTGCGCCACGACCAGGGATTGAAGTATGAACGCCTCATGCGCGAAGCATTTGCTGAACGTGATTTTCTGTTGAGTAAACAAAACTCAACCACCGGTAAAGATGATCGTGATGTAAAAAGCATCCTGGAGACTGTGATACACCTTTTGCAACAACATTATACTGATAAACACGAAAGCTTTATAAACTGGGGACTTGCCAAGCCGGATAAATAGCGTCAGGTTCGGCTTGCAGCTTCAGCCCTCTTAAAACCCCTCTGGCAGGGGTTTTTCTTTTTTAGAACCGTTGTACACCTATATATCTAAAAGTATATAGCATGTGAAATGAAAGTAAAGTATATATACTGGTGATGCAGTTAATCACGCGGCTTTGTTTTCCGGCCGGTGGCGAGTTTTACCAGTGTTTCGCGAACAGCTATACTGGGGAGTGTTGTCTTGTTTTCTTCGATATAGTCTGCCACCAGGTCTTTGTGATGCTTTACCATCGTTCGCAGCAGCCAGGATATAGCTTTGGTAATGAGTATTTCTTTTTCTCCCTTTAGCCGCTCTATATTTTCAATAGCCATAGTTGATAACGGTTCACTCGCCTTTTTTCGCAGCGGTGCGATAAGCAATACCAGCGATGCCCTGCGCTTGTGAATATTTTTACTCTTGGAGAATTTACGCAGAAGTGGTTCCCATTTCTTCCAGTAGCGCGCGGTACTTCTGCAACGGAGTAGCTACCCGAACACAGCACATCAACTTCAGCCCAGCCCTCAAGGTGTTCCAGCCAATCGTCAAACAAAGCCGGATCGAACGCCAGTTGTTCTGGCCTGGCATAATCCATAAGCATACCGGCCATCCATTTTTCAGTGGCCGATTTACCTTCTATCAAGCTCGTCACAATCTTCACGAGATCATCCGCAGCGAGATCGCGGTGGCTCTTCATCCATTCTTTGGCCAGCATACGAAGCACCGGAGTACTGATATCATACCGCGGGTGCGAACTGCCCAGGTAATTATCCTGGTGGGTATGTTGCGTTGCTTTATTCGCGTTGGCGCGTATAGCCGTCAGGATATCTTTATGATGGCGATCCATAGATGAAAAAATTATTTCTCTTTCAGATTCCGGATAAGATCACGATCCAGCTCCGGTCCGTGAGACAGTGCCTTGCTGATCTTGCTCACAACATCATCCAGGTTATGACTGGATTCTTTCAAGTGCATGAGTATCTCTTTTTCTTTTTCCGAAAGCGAAGTGTTGTGGAGGAGGTTGATCAGTCCAAGTATACTGCACAGTGGTCCGCGCAGTAAATGTGAATTGATAAAAGCATACTCGGCAAGTTTCCGGTTGTGAGCTTCCAGTTCGAGCGTGCGTTCTGTTACACGTTCTTCCAGTCGGTTGTTGATGGATGTGATCTCTTCGTTCTTCTCCTTGAGCATTTTATTCTGCTCTTCAATTTCGGCAGCCATCAGTTTCAGGGTCAGGTTTTGGTTCACCAGTCGCCTGTGAACCGCGTGCTGCGTGTAGCCAAACAGTGATGCGATCGTTGCTGTGATCAACGCAAAGAATACTCCGCTCACGGTGAACTGTGTCGGATAGATTGTTACCGGGTACGAACCAACTTGTGTACTTACATATATTCCGTTGCCAATGACAAAAGCCAGCAGCAGTGTAATCACCAGGATGGTTTCCATCGACTGCGTAAACATAGTAAGCAACAGCGGAATCAATCCTACCCAGAATACCCACGTGTGAAAGAAGCCGGGATTGGACAGTATCTGTACCTGGTTAATGATCAGCAAGAAGAAAATATTGATGATAACCAGAACCTTGTGTCGTACACCTACGAGCGACAGCGACAGCAGCAGTGCCGGTATACCCGTCAGCATCACTACATATACGAGTGATATATTTTGAAGATCAATCGTCAGCTCAAGAAATATAGCTGCGAAAAAAATACACGTTATAGCGATGAGGTAATACCGGAAGGCTACAATCCGCGATGCTTCGAGGCCTTCAGTGTCGGTTTTTCTTAAAAAGTCAAGCATGTCTTCATCAGCCCAAGTTACAATCCCGCTGAAATAACTTAAAATTCTTCATATGCGCTAATAAATTGCCTGAGTATTTTTATTAAATCCGTGTGAACGGGCGCATCCTCATATGATGTGTCGTGATTGTTAAGCGCAGGTCTTTCCCTGATATACCTATAACCGATTAGTGTTTATAATGTTTTTTTAATCTTCACAGAAGGATAAAAAGTATACATTGGACGATCGGACAGGATTATAAATCCCGGAAAAGATATTTATTTAGCGTATACTTTTCGGCCGACTCATACGATCATGACCGGTACTAACGTGATGAATAGTAAAACTATGATGAAAGAAAAACAGGTACATATTCTTATTGGCTGTGCAGATGCACGCGACTTAAGCCAGGTTCAGCTGGATACCATTGACAGTGTTACGGCCGAGTTCAAAGACATGGGCATCGAAGTGGAGCTTCACGTAGTGCGTGCAGCCGGCTCATTTGTAACTCCGGATATAGTGATGGATATAAAGCGTACCATCGAACAGGCTCAGCGCAGCTCCGATGCACTGTTACCGATCAGCTATTATATACATATACAAACACATGGTCACCTTACCGAAGATTCCAACGATCATTATATAAGTCACGTGCATGACCTCAAGATCGTAGAGGGCTCACCACTGAACTGCGGTATGCTGGGCGCTTCGGCTGTTGGTGTGGAGATCGAGCAGATGATCATTGAAGAGAAGCCGGTTATTGATATTCGCGGTCGCGCTGTCGTGATCGATAACGATACCAAGATTAAGTCGTTGTTGCAGGAGTACTATGCGTATGATGGCTACCTGGCGGGAGACTGGATCCGGAGTATAGATTTGCTGCGTACACATCCGCGTCATCAGCGCACGGTGTTGGAGAAAGCTATAGCAGTTGATCCGGAGCTGAAGATGCTACATATACAAATTACCTGCGGTATTCTGGATTACGCTATTCACTCATTGATTCGTGTAGATGACGGAGATCCTTCGGTACCCTTCTGGGATACTGTACAAATGGAGATACGCAAGCATACACAGAATGATCGTAAGGCAAAAGATATGCTCATCAACCAGTCGGCCAAGCAAAAACCATTGGCCGGATTAGTTTGTATGAGTGACCCGCGTATGTCATCGCGACTGCTGGCAGCTAACTACTATATGCGCAGTAAAAACATTGAACATACAGGTGCTTATTTACCGAATACGGTTTTTAATATTACCGGCAGCTCATTCGATATACCGCAGACTCCGTTTGGCCCGTATGTTATCGCAGGCTTTTACTATGCCGTAAAGCACCTGAAACTGGTTGACCAGATGGTAATGGGTTACGATGCCGATCAGACTGATCGCATCATCAAAAAGATCAAGAACGATCCGATTATGCGAATGATCGTGCAGAAATTTGATGTAAACCTCATACCGATCAACCAGGTAGACCTCCAGGCATAATACCAGGGATTTATCAAGAAGATTTTTTAGGTAACAAGCTTTCCTTATTTTTGCAACACTTTGCAGAAATACGGCTCCGTATTTCAATGGATAGAATTTCAGATTCCGATTCTGAAGATGCAGGTTCGATTCCTGCCGGGGCTACGAGGACAGAATCAAAATATCACAAAACCGCTAAATTTTAATGAATTGGCGGTTTTTGTTTTTTACATCCTACCGAAATTCACCTATAAAGTCAATATACTGGTGAGTGATTCGGTGAGTTCAAAATAATTTGAAAAATCACTCACCAGGAATCGGTTAACTCGATGATAATCAAGCATGTCCAAGAGATGAACATCTTGATTGGAAGTAATCATTCACCATGATTTGAGACACAAACTGGTGAGCGATGAGAAAGACATTCAATCAAATTTTTGTTATCAGGCATTCACGCTTGAAACATGGAGCCTCTGCATTGGTATACTTGAGAATTACCGTTGATGGTATTCGCACGGAGATATCTCTTCAGCGGGACTGTGATCCCGAAAAATGGGATGCTGACAAAGGAAGACTATATGGAAGAACAGAAGAGATAAAATCATTCAATGCATATCTCGATGCCGTGCAAATAAAGGTATATGATATATTTCAAACTTTAATTTCAACGGGTGTTGACTTCGATGGCGAAAAAATAAAAGCGAGATATCTAGGCTTGGATGTTGAGAAGCCACGCATGTTGTTAGATGTATATGAAGAACATAATAAAGAATTTGAACAGCTTGTCGGGAAAGGCCTTTCATTCCGAACGCTTCAGAAGTATAAAACTATAAAGGCATACGTTGCTGAATTTTTAAAGTATCAATACCAGCAAACAGATATAGGCCTCCACCAAGTAGATTATCAATTCATAAAAAGTTTTGAGATATACTTAAGGTCTGTTAAGCATTGTTGTCATAATACTGCAATGGACTATCTAAAAAAGATTAAAAAGATTATGAATCAATGTATTGCTAAAAAGTGGATTGACAGAAGCCCATTTGTTGGTTTCAAGATGACAGTCCATGAGACGCATAAAACATTTATTAATGAACAAGAGTTGCTGGTTATAGCAGAACAGAAGATCAAAATTAAGAGGCTTGAACATGTTCGTGATATATTTCTTTTTAGCTGCTATACAGGTCTTTCATACTGCGATGTTGCTAAACTGACAATGGATAACGTTGCTATTGGTGTTGACGGAGATAGATGGATTTTTACTAAAAGGACAAAGACTAATACTGCATCTCAAATTCCTTTACTTCCTATTTCTGATTCAATAGTTACTAAATATACCGGCAACCCGTTGACAGCGGCCTCCGGTAAACTGTTGCCGATTATGAGTAACCAACGAATGAATAGTTACCTGAAGGAACTTGCAGACTTATGTGGTATCAATAAGGAATTAACTTTTCACTGCGCCAGGCATACCTTTGCCACTACGGTAACACTGACCAATGGTGTCCCCATTGAAACGGTGAGCAAAATGCTAGGCCATCGAAGTCTAAAGACGACACAGCTATATGCTAAGATTGTTGACAAGAAGGTTAGTGAGGATATGAAACTGCTCAAGAGAAAGTACGGCTATAGTATATAATGCAGGTATATACAATTTATGTCGCTTGTCTTGGTACCTTCACATGGCGTCTGATTGTCTGGATCCCAAAATACGATGAGCGAAGCTGTAAGCGGCTCTCAAAATATTTTAAGATATGGGGCGCGTCTAAAAAGACTAAATCTTGATAGTTGATACTTTGTAGTTATATATATACTTGAGATATAAAGCATATTAGTTTGACTTTAATCTATAGCAGAATTTGTTGTCTTGATATTACTTTTTTTCAATTAAATCGAAAGCCCTATTGAAAATGTTTACTCTGTCAGCTTTGACATTTTCATATATAACCGTCCGCCCCTGGGTAGTGGTCTTTCTTGTGAATCGATCTTTAGTCTTATGATGTAATAGTAAGTCGGCACTGTAGCCACAGAGTATGGTAATAATGCTATGGTCTGAATAAATTATCGAAAACATAGATCCTTCCTCATACCAACTTCTTTTAGTCTTGTATTGTCCACTTGGAATATTAAGTATCAAAGTATCGTTAATGCATTTAAATCCAATTACTACCAATGAGTCTAGTTTTTGCTCTGTCATTTGAGAATAACCGTCCATCGTCAGAAATATCAATGCCAGAGATATAGCAAAAGTTTTATTCATTGTCTTTGGTTAAGTCACTCATCCCTTTAGTCTTACAAATAACGGTCAGCTATAAGCGTGGTAGAATGCTGAACCTTGTTGCGCGTATTTTTTCTATGCTAGCTTAAATGTGAATGGGATTAGTACCCTGATTTCAACGTCTTCTCCGTTTACTTTCGCTGGAATCCAAT
Source organism: uncultured Chitinophaga sp. (assembly GCA_966211525.1). Lineage (GTDB taxonomy): Bacteria > Bacteroidota > Bacteroidia > Cytophagales > Cyclobacteriaceae > Ohtaekwangia. Next base: position 39,213 of record CBIHOZ010000052.1, read on the forward strand.
CATCCGGAATCATCTGAATTACTCTTAAAGCCTCCTCGTTTGTCCCGTAACCAGGTCCATCTTCTATTTTTTCGTCAATCATTTTTCCTTCCTTAGTTATGGTTGCCGATATAAGAACTTTTCCTTGAATGCCCCTTCTTCTTGCGTCTGCAGGATATCTTAATAGCGTCCATGCGTAATAATAGAACCAACTTTTCCCACCAATAAATACGGGTAATTCGTCAGGCTTAATTGCCTTATAATTATCTCCTTCCTTTATCCAATATCCTTCGGACAATTCTGCAGGTTTAAGGTTTGTCACTTTATTGTTGGTGAAATCAATTTGTTGCTCAACTTCTCCACTGTTCCCGATGAATTCCCAGACGCCAACTTTTTTTCCATTATCAAATTGTCCTTTTACAGAAAGACCTCTGTAGGATTTCTTATAGGTCCCATGCTTAACTTCTCCGTTATTCTTTAGAACATAATATGTCTCCTTGTACGGTGGTGCTTCGTTTTTATAAGTCTTTTTCCTAGTCTCTTGTCCCCAGGAAATTGTAAAAAACAGAATTGTCGATAAGGTGAGTAATACTTTCATGTTGACGTTTTTGATTAGTAATGGAGTTAGTTTCGAAGCCGTGAAAGAA
>CBIHOZ010000053.1:0-39605 GCA_966211525.1 uncultured Chitinophaga sp.
ATTGATGGTTCGTACGACTTCATCGCCATATATATTCAAAGCATTTCGTGACGGATTGTTAACACCTCGTTGCTCCGGTGAAGTCTGCGGATCCACATCGGTATAATTGGTCGCATACCAGTCGAGTCCGCTGAAGTAAGACGCATTGATCTTAAATGCAAAACGGTTGTTGAATGCCTTCGCATAGCGTAACGAAAAATCATAAAGTGCATGCGGGTCTGCATACGCTTCGTTGATGTGATTGATACCCGTCTTTACCTGCGCACTTATACCCTGATACAGGAATGGATCTTTGGTACGCATCATCAATACACCGTTGAATGCCACAGGACCATAGAGCGCTGATGCGGAACCCGGTATAAGTTCTACACTCTCGAGATCGAGATCAGAAGAACCAAAAAGATTACCAACAGCGAAGTTCAACCCGGGCGTCTGGTTATCTACACCATCTACTAATTGCAGAAAGCGTGCATTGCCTGTACTGTTAAAACCACGTGTGTTGATTTGTTTATAGGTGAGTCCGCTCGTTACCATCTCAACACCTTTCAGATTTTGAAGTCCATCGTAGAAACTAATAGAGGGTGTCTCACGCACAGCTTTCAAATCGAGCTTCTCTATACTCACGGGCGACTGTAGTATATTTTCCTCCACGCGTGAAGCGGAGAATACTACTTCATTCATCAGTTCACTCTTCGGAAGAAGTTTGATCGCGATCTTCTCTTCCGATGTAACTTGTACTTCCTGGTTTTCATATCCTATACTGGATACGGATAGTGTAAAAGGAGGCTTGACACCAGTTGTCAGTTCGAAATTTCCCTGTGCATCGCTAATGGTGCCGGTAAGTTTACCTTTAATAACAATGGTAGCTCCGGGCACGGGTTCATTTGTTTCCGGATCGGTAATCGTGCCCGTAATTTTTGAAGTCTGCGCCGAAGCAACAGCACTCCACAGCAAAAGTATATTCAGACAGAGTATTATTTTTTTCATAGGGAGTCAGGTCGAGGATTCAGGTTTAGGATTTAATTAATTCTTTTTCAAGTGATCATACCCTTGTGGCAGGCGGGTATAGCCGTGGTTCACGATGCGCTCGGCAAGGCCTTCGTAGAACTCGGGAGCGTGTGGGGTTACCGTTGCAAGGCCGTCTACATAGCGGTTGTAGAGACAAAACAGTGCTGCTATCAAAACCGTATCGTGAATTTCAAGATCAGTTGCCCCCGCGAGCCTGGCGCGTTCTACTGCCTGAGCTGTAACGTTCTTACCGCTTTGCTGTACCTGCTTCGCAATGGTTAACAAGGCTTTCATCTTCTCGCTTACCGGTGCTGACTCTATATCCCGCTTCACCTGTTCGGCAACCGAAGCATCTTCATACAACAAATCAGCAGCTGCTGTATGTGCCGATGTACAAAAGCGACAATTGTTGTTATGCGAAACGATGGTGGCAATCAGTTCACGTTCGCCTTCGGTAAGGGTTGATGGTCCGCGGAGCAGAACCTGTGTGAGGTTGCGAATCGGTTCAGCGGAATCTTTACGATACTCGAGCAAGCCGGTAATGCCCGGTAAATGCTCTTCTACTGGAATGTATGGCATTTGTATTTTGGGTTATATATAGCAGCAGATATCACTGCGCAACAAGCACAGTACATCTTACTACATTGGTTAAAAAAAGAGATACGATAAATAACTATCTCTGCCTGATTTGCAGAAACACAGACTATAGCATACGGTTGTATACTATATATAGTCCGGAGATAGAATGAATGTTAGCCTTTGAAAAATTTCGGTGGTGGCGAAAGAACAGGCCGTGACGGATTGAGCAGGCTATCGGTATACGAGATGTATATTTTATAGAGAATGGGATGGCGGTCGGTAGTAATTTCAACGGATGCAGTTTCTTCGAAGTCTTTAACAAAACCGTTTAGTACTTTCATGTTTCCGGACGAAGGTATATCATTCGATACCTTCATAAAATCAGACATGGTTGTTTGAAGACGTTTTTCTTCGTGATCTTTCACACACACAACGTAGAGGGTATCCGCCTTCATTTTCTGTTTTACCAGCTTGTAAAATTCTCCTTTGTATTGAAATGACCCGTTGATGCGCTCGAAATCGGCATTGCTGCTCAATTGATATGGAAGTGAAAGTGGGATTTTGAGTGTAATGGATTGGTAAGCTGCGTAATTATCTGCATCCAGTTTCTGGAGCATAATGGCCTCGTAGTGGTTCCGGGCATACCAATATATACCGTAGTAGCCTATTACATTAAATGTAAAGACGAGCAGGAGTAATATGGCGGCAGCTCTTCGCACAGGGTTTGGGTAATCATAGATAGTAAAAAAATGTGATAATTGATACTGTCTGGGTAACGAATTTGGGGACAGTGAAAAAGGGTTGCCCGCGGAAGACACAGATGGACGCAGATGAAATGCACATAATTCGCACCTTCCTAGACTCACATAAACAAAAAAAGCAGACACTATATATAGTATCTGCTTTCAATAAATTTATCTGCGTAAATCTGTGTCCTCTGCGGGAGAAACGATCTATACAGTCAATAGCTCCTGCGCGTTTTGGAGTGCTATTTTGGATGGGTTCTCGCCTCCTATCATTTTGGCGATTTCCTGGATACGCTCTTCTTTTTTCAATTCGCGAATGTTACTCATCGTTTTGGCGGCTGAGTTATCTTTATATACGAAGTAATGAGAATCACCTTTGGCTGCAACCTGTGGCAAGTGACTGATGGTTATCAACTGGTGTGTCTTTGACATTGACTTCATGAGATTGCCCAGTTTAATGGCTACCTCTCCGGATATACCGCTGTCAATTTCATCGAGTATCAATGTAGGCATGGCGGTCTTTTCGGCCATTACATATTTAATGCAAAACATGAGGCGCGAAAATTCACCGCCCGATGCTACCTGTGCAAGCGGACGCGGTGCTATACCTTTGTTGGCACTGAAGAGTATATCTATTTTATCAATACCGGTTGAAGCGGGCTCGGTTGGCTGCATATCAATCTGCAATGTAGCGTTCAGTATACCTACTTCCTGCAACAGCTTTACCAGTTGATTGCTCAGCGGCTTCAATGTCTTCTTGCGTGTTTCGCTGATCTTGGCCGCTAACGTTCTTACTTTTTTATCGGCAGCATCAAAAGCATTTTTAGCTTTGCTTAAGGCTTCATCTACATTCGAAGTTATACTATCCTTTTCGCGCAGGTTCTCCTGAATTACCAGCAGTTCTTTCAAATCAGCTGCACGATGTTTTTTCAGCAGGCGATAGAGTACACTGAGTCTTTCTTTTACAAACTCGGCACGCTCCGGATCGAACTCAATTCGCTCCTCCTCATTTTCTATTTCGTTGAGCAGATCGTCAAGTTCAATCAACACACTATCGAGGCGTTGAAAGAGACCGGTATATTTATCAGCATATGAAGATATACTCTGCAGATGACCACGCGCTTCCGCCAGGCTTGTTCGCGAAGCATACTCCGAGCGTGATAATAATTCGAGCACCGTCTGGAAGCGATTTTTTATTTCTTCCGAATGCTCCATGATCTTTATTTCCGACTCAAGTGATGCCTGCTCGCTTTCCTCGAAGTTTGCTTTCGTCAGTTCATCCAGTTGAAAGCGAATATAGTCTGCTTCTGCCCGCAGCGTTTCTGCTTCGGATGTGAGTGTCTCGTATTCTTTTTTTGCTTTCAGATACTCACTCCACACTTCGGCATACTGTTCAAGTAAGGTTTGATTTTCTGCGTAAGCATCGATCAGCTTTAATTGAAATGACTGGTTGCCGAGCAGCAGCGTTTCGTGTTGTGAGTGTATATCCATCAACATACTGCCTACACGCTTCATTACTTCAAGGGTAACGGGTGTATCGTTAATAAACGCGCGCGACTTCCCTCCCGGACTAATCTCTCTGCGGATTACCGTGTTGTCATCGTAATCGAGGTCTTCCGATTTAAAAAAGGATTTGAGTTTATAGTCTTTGATATTGAAGACTCCTTCGGTTACACATTTCTCGTTTTCGTCCCACAGTACTTTTGTCTCGGCACGGTTTCCCATCAGCAAACCGATAGCTCCGAGCATAATAGATTTACCCGCTCCGGTTTCACCGGTAACCACGTTGAGGTGTGCGGATGGCTCCAGCTCGAGGTGGCGGATCAATGCGTAGTTCTTTATGGTAAGATGCTTTAACATCAGGCGTTCGTGTCAAAATAAACTTCAGCAATTTTATCAAATGTGTACGAAACATCCTTCATCCGCATATTCTTTAAAATGATTTTTGAATCATCTGCTTTCTTCAGAACGCCTACCATGGCCGTCTGGTCGGTTAGCACCACGTTGATAGTTTTCCCAACGAATTCGTGTATGCGTTTCTGAATCAGCGCTGAATCATTCAGACGAAGTTGTCGTGTACCCATGGGGTAAAGTTAGTCGTAAGTCGTTATACGTTACAAGTTATACGTGAATTGTAAATCATGGCGATACGACTGTTAACGGATAACTTATAACGATTAACTTCTAACGGATAACGGATAACGGCAAGTCAATTCTGAATAATCTTCTCGTAGTTGGCGCGGTTGGAAGAGGGATCTATAGCTTTGATAACGTCATACGCTTCGCGCCTCACCTGTATATTACCCGATGAGAATATATTGGCAAGCTCTTTTCCTTTGGCATCAAAGAAGCTTACTATAATTACGGCAGTCGGGTTGATGTCGCGTACTTTCTTAATGTCCTTGAGTCCTTTCAAAATAACTTCACGGCTCTTGTCAGGGTCTTTGTCAAATGTATCGAGGCCGAGGCGGTGATAAGAGTACAAAGCTTTGCGCAGGTCGGTCATTTGGGGATTATTGAAATTCTCAACGATCCAGTAACGGCTCCGGTTATTCTGCATCGACTGCCATCCCGGACGGTTGGATTGCTGTGCGTTGTTCACTACCTGCAACGCGCGTTGAAAATACGGAGAGCCGCCGAGCTCGCTGAAGGTATCGTAATCAACCCCTATAATCATATAGGCATACAACGCCAGCATTGACGTGAGGTTTGTCGTATAAGTGTTATCGTTATACTCCAATGGTAATGATTCTACATATTCAAATTCCCAATCGCGATCGGCAAAGTTGAATACCAGCGTTGAGTAATTGGTGTTATATACCGGGCGTGCAGATTGTATTTGCACCGAGGCAGCGAAGTTGCCAACGGAGGGCATACGCGTTATGGTGATCAGCATGTTACAGTTGATCTTCTCGTAGTTCTTATACGAATCGTTCGTCCACTTGCGTGAGTTCATGAACTGCTCGATCGCGGTCTTCATATCACGAAAAACAGTACGCTCCGTGGTTTGAACCTGCGTTGCGTTAATAGAAACTGTGCAATTCAACTCTTGCGCGTATGACGCGAGCGATGCAAAAAGAAAACCGATCAGAAGTATTTGCTTAATCATGCAGTTTTTCAATAATAGCCTTAACAATATCTTTCGCTACTTCCTTTTTATTTTTCAACTCGAACGACTTCACACGTTGCTCGCGATCCAGAATCGTGATCTTATTCGTGTCATGTCCGAAGCCGGCACCTTTATCGTTAAGTGAATTTAATACGATCAGATCAAAATTCTTTTTCTCCAGTTTGGTTTGAGCGTTAGCCTGCTCATTTTCCGTTTCAAGTGCAAAACCTACCATTACCTGGCCATTGTGTTTGAGCTTACCGAGCGATGCCGCTATATCGTGCGTCTTGGTAAGTTCGATGGTGAGGTTGGCATCCTTCTTCTTTATTTTCTGTGCTGCTACTTCCACCGGACGATAGTCTGCCACGGCTGCCGCCAGCACTGCTATATCTGTTGAAGGAAACAGCGATGCACAGGAAGTATACATTTGCTCAGCCGATGTCACTGAAATAACGTTGACATGCGGATGATTGATATGTTGTTGTGTAGGACCGGTGACTAAATTTACTATAGCACCTTGTCTCGCGAATTCTTCGGCTATCGAAAATCCCATTTTACCGGTTGAGTGATTGCCAATGAAGCGAACCGGGTCGATGGCTTCATATGTAGGACCGGCTGTCACCAATACTTTTTTGCCGCTGAGTTTTTGTTCCGATGCAAAATGATTTTCAAGTGCCGCTACGATCTCTTCGGGTTCAGCCATTCTTCCGTTGCCTACAAGTCCGCTGGCAAGTTCACCAAAGGCAGCATCGATCAGAATGTTGCTATAGCTTTTCAGCTTTTGAATATTGTTTTGTGTAGCGGGATGCTGAAGCATATCCAGATCCATGGCGGGAGCAAAAAATACAGGACAACGTGCGGAGAGATATACTGCCAATAAAAGGTTATCGCATAAACCATTCGCCATTTTACCTAAGGTGTTGGCGCTGGCCGGAGCAATTACCATGGCATCGGCCCAAAGGCCCAGTTCAACGTGATTGTTCCATTGCCCGGTGTTATCCTTAACGAACTCGGTTAATACCGGATTTTTAGAGAGGGTTGATAATGTGAGAGGCGTGATAAAATCTGCAGCAGCGGGAGTCATTACCACCTTTACTACTGCTCCTGCTTTTACAAGCAGCCTTGTAAGCACGGCCGATTTATAGGCTGCTATGCTTCCCGTTACACCCAGTAAAATTTTTTTATCTCGCAGCATGGGATGGCCGTTATCCGTAATCAGTTAATCGTTAATCGTAAATGAAATGTCATTACGATTAACGATTAACCTATAACGAACTTACGCTATATCTTCATTGCGCATGCGGAAGCTCAACTCACCATCCAGAAATTCTTCGATGGCTGTGTTGGTTGGTTTCGGCATACGCTCGTAGAATTTAGAGATCTCGATCTGCTCGCGGTTTTCAAAAACTTCTTCGAGGTTATCTACGGTTGTAGCAAACTCAGCAAGTTTATTGTTAAGCTCTTCTTTCAGGTTAACGGCAATCTGGCGCGCACGCTTGGAGATCACTACTACCGACTCGTACAGGTTTCCGGTTGGCGATGCGATCTTTTCGATGTCACGTGTTACTATGGATGATTGAGCTGCCATATGTTTATGAATTTGTGTTTTTCGTTTTGTTTAATCTTTCAAGACTCTCTGCGTACATCTTCTCTGCATCTTTCAGGAATTTACTTTCAGGATACTGATCGATAAATTCCTTGTAGTGTTCCACCACGGCCTTGTAGCGGTCGGTCTGCTTTGAATATATACTTTGTTGCGCCAGTTTATATTCCGCTGCCACTACCAGGTAAGAAGCTTCTTCTACATACTTCGAATCCGGAAAGTTATTCTTGAAATTATTCAACGCTACCACAGCTGCCTTGTAGCTGCGCATGCGATAGTATTGATATGCATTGTCGAATCCTTTCTTTTCCAGTTTAGCCTGCGTAGTGAAGATAACCTCCACAGCCTGCTCTCTGAATTTACTGTTCGGATAGCGGTTCAAAAACTCCTGCATCGCTGCCATGGCGTTGATGCTGTTGGTTTGATCAAGGTTGGCCTTGGGTGATGATGCGTACTGCGAGTAAGCAAACATATACCGGGCTTCTTCCGCGAGTGTACTGCGACCGTAGGTTTCGTAAAATGTTTTGAACTGCTCGGACGCCAGCAAATATAGTTTATCGTAAAACTGGCAATACGCCAGGTAGAACTGCACTTTTTCGCCTTCGGGTAAACCACGAACGATGGGCAGAATCTGCTCAAACAACACGGAAGCCTTGTAATAGTCTTTCTTGTTGTAGTAGTTCAAAGCGCCTTCATACTTCACACGCCAATCCTGGCTTTTTTCGATTCGCCTGAATTTGCTGCACGAAGCTGTTGCCAGCAAGATTAAAATTAAAAAGAGTGACGCTGAATGATTCCGCATAAGCCCGCAAATATAATATAAGAGTTTAGAACTGAAAAACGCTGATTTTACCGAAATAGGATGAAAGCAGGCATTAAAAAGTTTCTTTTCAGCTAAAAGTTACGGGCAAGGCGAGCAGAATAAAGGATTTTATTTTTTTACGATGAGCTTGCGCGTCATTACGCCTTCGTTGTCGAGGTAGAGGGTATAGAAATAAATGCCGGCACTTAAATCGTCAACGCGGATGCGAACGCGGTTTTCAGAGTACGGAAGCGGATAATCGCCCACAGCGTTGCCCAGCAGGTTATGCATGATGATCTTCGCCTTTACCTGTTCGTTCAGGATTTTATACTCGACAAAAGCATAGTCTGTTACCGGGTTCGGGTAAACATCATGCAGATTTATGAAGCTGGATGAATACAGATTTTGCTTCTCCGGTTTTTCAGTTACTGTAAAGTTAACGGCAAAATCCAGGGCGAGCGTTGGACTTGAACGACTGAACACCACATAACGAACCGTACTTTCGCCGGATACCAATCCTGCTTCCAGCGCAATCTGAAAACCGGATATAGTTTGTCCCGGGTCAATTTTCAAAATATAGTCGTCTGTTTTTTGATCGAGGCAATTGTTATCGTGACAGAAATAACTTTTCTGTGTGCTTCCTATTTGTGAATCAACTTTACGAATGATGAGCGTAAGTGTTTTTTCGGTGGTGTTCCTGAAGCGAACAGGAGCCTTGATGGTTTCACCGATGAGCCCGGCGTGAGTCTCTTGCAAGCCGACAATTTCAAAACCCTGCCCGTAGGAAAACCTACTGAGGGTTATGATTATTGCCAACAACAAGAGTCTTCTCATAGAAACTTCATATTGTACAAAATTTAAACTTTTATATGGATTGTCATAATAGATCGAGTTTTTTTTCGTTGACCGCTCCGTTAAATCTTACTACAAACGTTTACGCTCGGATGAAGGGCTTGTAGAGCTGACCACCGGTGTTTTAACAACATCTTCACGCGTTGGTTTTTCTTTGCCGCGCCACTCAAAACCCTTCAGCTTGGTGTCTTCAATCTTAAGCTCGTGTGGCGGAATAAAGCTGGCCTCGGGCTTCACATAAAAACTCATGTTGTTCACTTTACCTTCTTTGAAGCGAATGGTAATGCTGCTGCAAATGATCTTGTTCATTCCCATTGCCTTGTTAGTCTTCTCATCCAGCGCGAAGTATATACTCTCTCCGTTGCCATCAACCACAACATGATCGATCTTTTTATTCTTGAAGAAGGTAGTCATCTTCCGGCCCTTCACCTGGTTAAAGTTAATGAGCGTATCCTGCGACACCACGAAAGAATTTGCCACCATATAGATGCGGTCGATCGTGTTGTTCTTGATGAGCATACTGATGGAGTCGGCTGTCATCTGGTTGTCTTGTGACCAGAGTATAGGGTCTTTGTAGAACTATATAGTGGAATCGAGCGAGCGATACTCCAGTGAATCGGCCAGCCCCTGCATATCGCTTTTATAGATCTTTACATTGTGATAGGCGAGCAATCTCTTCTTGGCCGGATCCGGACTATCGATGGATACCAGTGTATCGGCAGAGATAAAGAGTGTGTCATTGTTCTCGGTAACTTTTGCCAGGTATGCATGGTCGTAAACTTTTGCTATCCCCTTGCTCTTGAAGTAATCGGCCGACTGCCCATAGATAATAAGATTCTCTTTTTTATAGGTCATCACCACATTCTTCCGGAAGAGATATTTCTTGCGGATATCATCAAGTTTATAGGTCTCGGCATCGAGTTTATATTCAGGTGTTTCAGCACTTCCCAACTTCAGATCAGATTGCTTGGAGGTGGTCTCATAAAAACCATTCTCGTAGACAAATGTGCTGCTGTCTTTATCCACTACGGTTGTCGGTGTTACGAAGTATATAATCTTGCTCCGCGAATTATACTGAAGGCTATCGGCCGTCATGGTATAGTCAGGATTCTTTACGTGCACGTTGCGCTTGAATGATGCAAGGTTGGAGCTTACATTATAATATCCTTTGTTACTGGTCAGCACGTTAATGCTATCCACCAGTCTTCCATTATTAAAATAGTTGGCAACATTGGTATTACGATCGAAGTCAAGGAAGTCCGTATATAGTGTAGCCGTTGCCAGTTTGGTAAACACTACGTTGGAGCGAAGCTTGGCTTTCTTCGTGTTACCATCATACTCGAGCTTGCGACCGGTAATCGTAACGGAGTCACCTTCCAGAATTTTCACCCGACCAAAAGCCTCCACAAAGTTTCGCTTCTTGAAGAAGTATGCCGAGTCACAATAGATAGTGGTTTGGTTTTGTGTCAGGATTACATTGCCAATCAGGCGATCGAAACGTTCGTCACCATTCCTGCCTCCGCGTAACTGATCGGCTTGTTTCAGCTTTACTTTCTTCTGCGCAGCACCCGGAAAGGACACAGCCATTAACAGTAAAAAAAATACCAGTGAAACAAACAGATGCATACCCTTCACACCGCGCAGCGTTTTGCTGTTCGGGTTCTGTGTATCATTTTTATAAAATCGTAAACTATCCATATTCAGGGTGCAAGCTACAAATCGTAATTCTAAAATCGTAAATCGTACATTTGAGCGTGTTAGAGCAATTTCTGAACCATATTAAGCGCCACGGCCTGTGTGAACCTGCCGATCGTATTTTGCTGGCCGTTAGTGGTGGCATTGATTCCATGGTTATGCTTCACTTGTTCCAACAGGCGGGCTTTACCATCGCGGTAGCACATTGTAATTTTCAGTTACGCGGTGAAGATGCCAACGGTGACGAAGCTTTTGTATCTGCCACAGCACAAGAACTCCATATACCTTGCTTTGTTAACCGCTTCGAAACGGAACAGTATGCAGAAGTAACAAAACTCTCCATTCAGATGGCAGCACGTGAACTGCGCTACGCGTGGTTTGAAGAGTTGATGGAGAAATACCGGTTCAACGTACTGGCTACTGCGCATCACCTCAACGATTCGCTCGAAACTGTATTACTCAACTGGGTACATGGTTCATCATTGGAGGGATTCACCGGTATACCGGTAAAACACGAATGTGTAATTCGTCCGTTGTTGTTTGCAACCCGCGAACAGATTGAACAGTATGCAAAAGAACACAACATTACCTGGCGCGAAGATGTGAGCAACCAGAGTGACGACTATCAACGCAACTTCATCCGACACCAGGTTATTCCAGCGCTGAAAGAAATCAATCCTTCCCTGGAAAGTACCGTGCAACGTGGCTTTGCAAAATCACTCGCAGAAGTAAACTGGATGCAGGAAGGTTTTGACGACTGGAAAAGAAAATATACTATAACTGCTCACGACAAGGTAACAATCCAAAAAAGATACTTTACTGGTCTGCCACAGGAAGCATCCGTTCTCTGGAAATTCATTAAGACATTCGGCTTTAATTACGACACCTGTGTTGATGTTATGAGATCGCTGTCCGGGCAACCGGGTAAACGTTTTTTTTCTTCCACGCATCAGCTTGTTATAGATCGCGAACTGTTGCTTATCACTCCGCATAGTATAGCCTTGCATGATATAACTATAGGAGCAGATCAGTCGGAAGCACAACTTGGTGCATGGCGAATGGAGATCAGCCGGTCAACAACCTTTCAGAAGTCAGCCGCACCCAACCAGGCTACGCTGGATGTTGCCCATATAAACTTTCCGTTAACATGGCGCACCTGGAAAGCAGGCGATGCTTTTTACCCGTTGGGCATGCGTAATCGCAAGAAGGTAAGTGACTTCCTCATTGATCTAAAACTCTCACGCACAGACAAGGAGTCCGTTACGGTGCTCGAGTCGCAGGGAGAAATTTTATGGGTTGCAGGCTATCGGATTGATAACCGTTTTAAAATTACCGATCATACACGCGAGGTTGTGATCTTTACCCTATATCCACATTTTCTGTAATAACATTTTTTTTTGACGGGTAGTATCCTAAATTGGTGTCATGGCAGGCCAGAACTATATTCCTGCCTGATGTAAAAAGGTGCAGATTTTCAACGTTATACTGTGTGTTCAATTATCATTCAGTGAGTCCGCTGAGGTCAATATTCAAACCCATAAATCATTATTCTTATGAAAGTAACTGTAGTGGGCGCTGGTAATGTAGGCGCTACATGTGCCGATGTACTGGCCTATCGCGAAGTAGCCAACGAAATAGTGCTCGTTGATATTAAAGAAGGTCTTGCAGAAGGTAAATCTCTTGACATCTGGCAAAAAGCTCCGATCGATCTATACGACACCCGTACCATCGGTGCTACCAATGATTATTCAAAGTCTGCGAACTCGGATGTTGTTGTTATTACTTCAGGACTTCCGCGTAAGCCGGGCATGAGCCGCGATGATCTTATCGGAACCAACGCTGGCATCGTAAAGTCGGTAACAGAAAATATCATCAAGTACTCGCCTAACGCGATCATTATTGTTGTATCAAACCCGTTAGATGTTATGACCTACCAGGCTCATTTAACATCTAAATTACCTCGCACCAAAGTTTTTGGTATGGCCGGTATATTAGATACAGCACGCTATCGCGCGTTCCTGGCAGAAGCATTGAATGTATCTCCGAAAGATATACAGGCTATGTTGCTCGGTGGTCATGGCGATACCATGGTGCCACTGCCGCGTTATACTACCGTAGCCGGTATACCGGTAACTGAACTGATCGATAAAGATAAACTCAATGCTATACTCGAGCGCACCAAAGTAGGTGGCGGTGAGCTGGTAAAACTCATGGGCACATCGGCATGGTATGCTCCGGGTTCTGCCGCAGCACAAATGGTAGAAGCCATTGTAAAAGATCAGCGCAGAGTGTTCCCGGTATGTATACGTTTGGATGGCGAGTATGGTATAAAAGACTGCTACCTGGGTGTGCCGGTTATACTTGGTAAAAACGGAATTGAAAGAGTGATCGAACTCGACCTTAACTCTGAAGAACGTGTATTGCTGGAATCAAGCCGCAAAGCCGTTCGTGAAGTAATGGATGTACTCGAAAATCTGGGATAACAATCGCCCGCTATAACCAGATATCATATAGTATAAAAAATGCCGGGGTAACGCCTGGCATTTTTGTTTATCATTATTTCTATTGAAGATTTCTTTAAAAAGAAAGAAGCTGCCTCGTAGCGAAGCAACTTCTTTCAAATATCATTGTATAGTATATATTACGCTTCTTCCTTGCGCACGCTCCATACTACACTTCCCAGCAAGGCCACCAGCATAAGCCAGGAAGAGATCATGGTAATTTTATTACCGGTATAATATGCAGCCGGTTCAAACTTGAATTCAACAACGTGTTTACCGGCCGGCACCTGCACAGCACGCAACACATAGTCGGCACAGATGATGTCGGTTTCTTTACCATCTACAAAAGCCTTCCAGCCTTTCGGATAGTATATTTCCGAGAACACAGCCAAACCGTTTGCCTGCGACTGACTTTCATACTTCTGATAATTCGGATTACGATCTACCAATGTGAGTGATGCCGTGGTATCGGCCTGCACCGGTTCTACTTTAAAGCGTGATCCATCTACAACCGCTGTAGTGCGTGTGTTGATGCCACATGTTTTCAACACTTCTTCCGTTGGTGAATTTACTGTGATCACTTCACTCACAAACCATCCGTTGCCATTGGCTGCGGGGTTTGGTATAATGTTGTTACGCTCCGGACCGAACACTATATATTTCACGTTGAGCATATTCATGACTCCGTACTTCGAGAAATCGGCTTTGCCGCTTTGAACATCCTGAATAAACTCGTTCGTTTCGCGGAAGAGACAAGTGTCATACAAATCCTGGTAGCGTCTCATCTTCACACCGTGGTATCCGCCAATAGAATTATGGAAGTATGATGTACGTGCTTCTTCAAATGTACCCTGAAGATTATATACCCTGTAATGCGATTTATCTTTCAGAATCTCCTGGTCGGCAGCATTCATGGCGAACATGGTGTTCTCGCGCTTGCGCTGATATTTATCTTTTCCGAAATAGCGCTTGTCAACAATAGCCAGATCGAGTGTGATCATGATAATGAGGAAAGCATAAAATGCTACCGGTGATATCTTCTTCCATACTTCAAAGTATATCACGACAAATGCAGCTACTATAAAAGCGAGCGAGCGGAACACGTCACTGCGGAACAAGCTCTTGCGGTCGTCAGCCAGTGCGCTGGTAAACCAGGATGGCAGCTGACTCTCCTGGGCTGACATGAAACTCATCATACTACCGAAGAGGAACAACAAAACGCACAGCCCACCCGTTGCGCCCAGCACGATCAGTAATTTCTTACGGGCATCTTTATCAACACCGGTGGTGAATAATTTTTCCAGTCCCAACATACCCAGCAACGGGAATGCAAAGAGCGGCAGGATCATGAGGAATGTTACCGACCTGAATTTGTTATACCCAGGCAGGTAATCGAACAGGAAGTAATTAAACCACCGGGCACTGTCGCCCCAGCTCGCCATAATTCCGAATATAATTACTGGTATCAGCCACCAAACATATTTACGATCCGCGAAAGCGATGCCCAATACAAACAGGAAGAAAATGATAGCACCACCATAGTATGGAGCATTCAATGGATTTATACCCCAGTAGGCTGAACTATATTGCGCCAGTTGATTGGCCATCTGCTCATCGCCTGAACGCGACAGTGCTTTATATACTTCGCTGTTCGGATCTTGTACGAGGTAATTGGAACTGAGTCCGCCATAAAAGTTTGGTACGAGCAACGTCATCGGTTCCCATATACCATAGCTATAGCGAAAGGCATACGATTTATCCAAACCGCTTTGTCCCTCTTTGCGCTCGCCTGAAACCAACTGCGTTTCCCCGCGAATCGAGTATTGACTATATTCTGTAACAGCCCACATCGGTCCTATAAATGAACCGGCAGCGATCACCGCGGCTACCACGAGTATACCAATTGTTTTGAAGAATTCCGCCACGCGATTCTCCTTCACAAAGTTTATCAGCTGTATAAGTCCGTATACCAATACAATAAACAGCAGATAGTATGTTATCTGTAAGTGATTTTCTTTCAGGTGTAATGCAAGACCGGCAGTAGTTACACCAAAACCTAAAATCCACTTGCGTGAAAAAGCAAGGTGTATACCGGCCATTACCAGCGGCATAAATGCAATGGCACCGATACGGGCATTATGACCTGCACCAAAACCAATGATCATATAGGATGAAAGTCCGAAAGCAACCGCTCCGGCTATCGCCAGGTATGGCCGCACCCGAAATGCCAGCAACAAAATATAGTAGCTGATAAAGGCAAGAAAAATATTTGCTATAGGATGTGGCAGTGACAGTGACAATGCACGCTTCAGGAAACTTACCGGCCCGTTGCTCCAATGTGTATTTACCAGGTAAGCCGGCATGCCGCTGAACATGGCATCGGCCCAGAGACCTTCATCGCCTGTCTTGTCGCGATAATCGCGCAGTGCTTTCGATGATCCCTCCCACTGCTGGATATCGTATTGACTGATGGTTTTGTTATCAAAGAATACAGGATTAAAAAAGAACACCGTAATAACCAGGAACACGCCAACAGCTACCAGGTGCGGAAGTACCTGTTCAGTGAATTTGATTTTTTTCATGCGTTGATTAAGACTTTATCTGCAGGACTGGCTTTACTGAATACCTGATGAAAGCTTACCTGCTTTAATTTTTAGTCGTGCAAAATAGGAAGGATTGCGGATACTCGCGAATGAATCTTTACTTTGCACCATCAATCAAATTATTTCTCTATGGAATTGTTGGACACTGTTCTGAGCGTACTGCAAAATCTGATCGGCATCATACCCAGTGTGGCCGTGCTGGCAGCCACGATCTACTATATCAGCAAACGTTCTACACCGGAAGGATACCTGCTGGCCATTGGCGCACTCATCGGATTGTTAACGCACCTGTTTTACAGTGTAGGCATCCCGTTGCTTACCCGAAGTGGTGGTGTTGACTCCTTTTCAAGCTATCAGGCCTATCTTATCCCGGTAGGGATTCTCAGTACGATCGGAGCCATTCTTTTTGCTATCGGGTTGTTCATGCTTATCCATAAGGTTGTTAAAACACCGGTTGCTACCAATACCAATGGTCCTTCAGGATATTAAACGCTGCCAGTAACATAAGCACTGCCGTTATACGCTTTATATAGATGGGATTGAATTTACGGGCGCCCATGCGCGACCCGAGTTGGCCGCCTATAAAAACGGCTGCAAGCAACGGCACTATATATTGCCATTGAAGATCAGGCAGACCGTGTTGAAACTGACCGGCAAGACCACTCATCGAATTTACCAGTATAAATAAACTGGCGAGCGCTGAGATTTTTTTAGCATCGGCCCACCGCAGAAAATGCAACACAGGCGAGAGGAAGATACCGCCTCCTATACTTACCAGTCCGGATAGAAAACCGATACCTCCACCCAAAGCTATATTTATACCGGTGGTATTATACTTGCCGGATGTAGCAGTTATTTTTTCGGGTTGAATCCACAGCAAAAGCGAAGCGATCAATAACGTTATACCCAGCAGCATAAAGAATATAGCATCTTCCAGTTTCCAGAAACCACCCAGGTAGGCAGCCGGTATACTCACTACCAAAAACGGCCACACTTCTTTCCACACAATTTTACCTTCGCGGTAAAAAATAATAGTACCCCCGGTAACAACGATAATGTTGCAGAGTAATGCTGTAGGGCGAATAACTTCCGGGGCCAGCATAAACACAGGCTGGGCCAGCAAGGCGAGGTAACTTGATCCTCCGCCAAAACCAACCGAAGCATACACCAGGGCGATTATAAAAAAACTAAGAATGAGAATTAACTGCGCTGTATCCATACTACTCCGCCCTGCGAACGATGATCGATTGAAGATTCTTTACGTAACGTCTGCCGGTACGAAATTCGGCTGTGGAGATCAGTAGTATACTTTCGTCTAACGCATCGATGGACGTATGATCTTTTGAGGTGAAAATATATACCGTATTACCGGTCGCGGTATTGAACAGTTCGTTCCAGGAGAATACAACTTTATAGCCATCGGAAGCTATACAGGTAAAATAATATATACGCGCCATGAACGAAATATCAGTTTTAAAATACAGGGAGTATATCGTTTATCCTCCGATGGTAGACATCGACTCGTGTACGGGTAACTTGCTGTTTCGCTTTTGCTCCGCTTCAAAACCATCTTTCGCACGATGACGGAAGGCGTGGTGTAATTTCTCTTTCACAGCGCTATCATCTTTATCCGAACGAAGCAGTTGTTTTATATCCAGCACACCTTCATCATACAAGCAGGTTTTCAATACGCCTTGTGCTGTTACACGAATGCGATTACAGGTTCCGCAGAACGTGCGACTAAACGCAGCGATCACACCTATATTTCCCTGGTGTCCCGGCACAGTATAATTATAGGATGTTGAGAAATCCGGATCCGGAATTTTATGCAGAGATGGGTAGTGCTCCTGTATATAGCTTAGTATTTTTTTATACGTCCAGTTTAACACAGGGTAGTGATTACCTTCACCATTAAACGGCATTTCTTCGATGAAGCGAACATCTACGTTACTGTTTTTTGTAAGCTCAATGAGCGGCACTATATCATCTATATTTTTTCCATCCATTACCACCGCGTTGATCTTTACTGCTATATCGTGTTTCAGCAGTTGATCGAGTGTTTTCATTACCGGTTCAAATTCATCGCGTCTTGTAATGGTTTTAAAACGCTGTTTGTCGAGGGTATCCAGACTAAGATTTACAGATGCTATACCGATCTTCTTCAACTCGGGTATAAAAGTAGAAGTAAGTACACCGTTGGTAGTAAGATGAAGATCTTTTATACCGGGTATCTCTACGATGGAGCGGATCAGTTTCATCAGGTCCGTGCGCACAAAGGGTTCTCCTCCGGTCAGGCGTACTTTTGTTATGCCCATGCCGGCCAGTAACGACACCAGACGATAGATCTCCTCGAACGAGAGCAACTCTTTCTTGGGCAGATAATGTATACCTTCTTCCGGCATGCAATAAAAACAGCGCAGATTACAGCGATCGGTTACTGCCAGACGCAGGTAGTTGATAGGCCTGTTATGATTGTCGTACAAAGTCAAAGTGCCGGATCGTTTACAATGAAAGTTACAAGCGGATCACAAAATACAAACAAAAAACAAACTCCGGATCGTAAAAATGCCGGATGCAGCAGAAACGTTTTGATTTTTTCACGGAGCATTTAAAATTTGTTTGATATTTGACGAATTGATCAGAAAAAATTAAACGCATGCATACGTTCCGGGTTAAAGCTTTCGGTATTACAAAAGATATCCTCGGTGGGAAGGAAATGGTTATTGAGGCAACAGGCATTACAGTAGCCGATCTGCGCTCGGCCCTGAATGAAAAATATCCTAAACTTACCGGGCTTCGTTCATTGTTCATTGCTGTGAATAACAGCTATGCTGATGAGACTGCTGTGATAGGCGAAGGCGATGAAATCGCATTGATACCTCCGGTAAGCGGAGGGTAATTTTCGCAATTAACAACGTAAACAGGTTACACCGTTAAACATAGCCGGAAGACGCAGAAGGCTTTTCTTGATATTCACTATTAAAATCGCTAACTTCATTCGTCCTTCACGATAATGTTCAACCAACCTTTATAGAACATGATTAAGATCACCGAGAAACCAATTGACGTTCAGAAAGTCATCGATACAGCTTCGAGCCTGAATGCCGGAGCTGTAAATGTTTTTGTAGGTACTGTGCGCAACAATGCGCATGGAAAGAATGTAGTATGGTTGGAGTATGAGGCATACGAAACCATGGCGGTTGGAGAGATCAGAAAAATTATTGATGATGCATCGCATCGATGGCCGTTGCTGGGGTGGGCGGTGAGTCATCGTATCGGTACGTTGAAACCGGGTGAAGTGGCTGTTGCCGTTGCCGTTTCAACACCACATCGAAAGGATTCTTTTGAAGCTTGCCAGTATATTATCGATACACTAAAAGCAAAAGTACCGATCTGGAAAAAAGAAGTATTTGAAGATGGCGAAGAATGGATATCAGCACATCCGGCAGTTGCTGTCAATTCATAACACAAGCTACATCATGCTAAAAAAACAAAGGGAGGCTTTAGGGCCTCCTTTTATTTTATCCGATCAACATCACAGCCGCTGATACTAACAGTATAGCAGCCAACAGGCTTGCGCTTAGCACAATAATCAGATCACGGTGTATACGATTAGAGTGCGGTTTAACAATTGGCTTCATTTACCAATAAAAATTTCTTCTAAACTAAACACACACGTCCACAAAAGTTGTGGAAAAATATCCTACATGTGATGATGTAATAAATCTGTATAGAAAAATTTCTTCCTGTAACAATATCGTTTTCGAATCCCTTAATCCGGTGCGGCAACACCGAAATTATACGTATATAAAATACCAATTTATACTACATACGTTATACCGGAGAAATACGGTAGATACAGTTTTCTATATTTCGAACTGGTGTTGAGGCAGAGCATTTTACAAGGAACAAGCCATTTTACCATACACTATATCTTTGACAAGATACATTTTGATGCGACTCCCCTATCTGCTTTGCCCGGTTACCACTGCAACCCTATACCGGGGCGTAAGATTCTATTCGGGGATTCAGCTTTTGATACCTGCTTATTCAAAAAACGCTGCTTAAGAAAAACACTGCAGCGTATCACGGGTAAATCTCGTTACAACTTGCCCAAAAAATCGTTCAGTTCTTCTGGTGTATTGATGTTTTGATAGATGCGTTTATCGGGCGGATGAAGCAAGAGTATATCTTGTTGCTTCAGAAATTCACGTGGACTTATACCTCCACGTTCATAGTACAATTTCAACGGTATAGCTGCTTTTGCCTCCCATAGTGCAAGTAACGGCTCTGGATGCTTTCCATCGGAATCGATAAAGCACGTAACCATTTTATTTGTATTACGATGTGTGATCAGATACGCGAGTGCAGCTTCATCTACATAGGGCATATCTACCGGAACAGTTAGCCAGGCAACGGAGTTATTCTTTTCAAAAGCAGATAAGATTCCATTCAACGGACTCTCCAAATCAAATTGATCGGGTAAAGGATTATGCGCAGCAGATATATATTCTTTCGCTTTACAGGACACATATACCTCCGAACAAAATTTACCGAGCAGCGCTGCTATATATTCGCGTTGTGGTTTATTGTGATAAACGATCAAACCTTTATCGCGCCCCATGCGTGAGCTTCTTCCGCCTGCCAGCACCAGGCCATATATAGCAGCATCGTTATTATGCGTAGCATCACTCATGAATATCCTTTCCGCAGTGTGGACACTTCTTTACTACTGCATCTTTATGCAACGACTCAAAAAATCCTGACGACAAAATACCGGCAGGTAACGCAAGTAAACCCACACCCGCTATAGCAAACAAACCTCCCAGAAATTTACCCAGCGCTGTAATAGGCACCATATCGCCATACCCAACGGTAGTAATGGTAGCAATGCCCCACCACATAGTCGCTGGTATACTGCTGAACTTATCAGGCTGCGCATCATGCTCGGCATAGAACATAATGAACGATATAATGGTGAGCACAAAGAGTATAAATAAAAAACTCAATACCAGTTGTTCTTTCCGGTCGGCCAGTACGCGTTTAAAAATTTTGAGTGCGTGCAGGTAACGCGCAATCTTGAAGAGGCGGAACAGCGACATCAACCGGAAGATCCGAAGGAAACGCAGATCGAGGAAAACGAAATAGAATGGCAGGAACGCAAGCAGGTCAATAATGGCCATCGGTTGTCTTATATACTTGAGCCGTCCTTTTATCGGGTGACTGAATTCCGGATTTTCTACGATGGAGTATATACGTGCTATATATTCAACCGTGAAGAAGATGATTGTGAAGTACTCAAATTTTACAAAGAGTGCATCATATTTACTACGGACATCCTCCACCGAGTCTGCTATAATCGCAAGGATGTTGAGGATAATAATGGTAACGAGGCAGAACTCGAAAATACGTTCAATAATGCCGCCTTTCTCCGTAGGTTCCAGTGTCAGGTAGAGTCGCTTGCGCAGTGTCATGCTATTGCTTGCGTTTGAAATCTTTTTTACCACCGCTCTTCGCCATCAGTTTTACTTCTTCAATAATAATGTTGTGAGACAGCGCCTTGCACATATCATATACCGTAAGCGCAGCAACCGATGCGGCTGTAAGCGCCTCCATCTCTACGCCTGTTTTACCGGTAATGACAGCCTCGGTATCAATCACAATCTTTCCTTTAACCACCTGGATATGTACCTGGCAATCTTCCAATCCCAGCGGATGGCAGAACGGTATAAGCTCTGCTGTTTTTTTGGCACCCATTACACCGGCAATGATAGCCGTTTGAAACACCGGTCCTTTTTTAGTAATGATTTCGTTGTGCTGAATGAGGTCAATTATTTCCTGACCTACATTAATGATGGCCTGCGCCTTGGCTATACGCCTGGTACTGTTTTTATCGGACACGTTTACCATCTGCGGAAGTCCGCTGGATGAAACGTGTGTAAATTTCTTTTTCCTCATGTATCTTCGAAACAAAACAAAGTTAATAATTATTGAACATGGTAACGGTAGAAGAAGCGACTCGCGTTGTGTTATCACATCTCTTTAAACCCACGGTAACCAAGGTTGACCTGAATGATGCTGTTGGAAGAGTGCTGGCCGAAGCTGTAAAGGCCGACCGCGACTTCCCTCCTTTCAACCGTGTAGCGATGGACGGCATCGCCATTTGGTATGATGAATGGAAAAACGGCAAGCGTGAATTTTATATTGAAGAAACACAGGGAGCCGGTCAGCCGCAGAAAAGTCTGAAGGATGTACAGAACTGTATGGAGGTAATGACCGGGGCTATACTTCCGGAAGGTACTGATACAGTAATTCGCTACGAAGACGTATCGATACAAGGTGACATGGCTACTCTGTTAGTTGATACAATTGAAGAAGGGCAAAATATACATGTGCAGGGTCAGGATGCCGAACGTAATGATACCCTCCTCTCGCCCGGCATTATACTTTCACCGGCCGAGATCGCATTGCTGGCTTCGGTTGGTATGGTCGATGTTCCTGTATATTCTTTTCCGCGTACTGCTATTATATCCAGTGGTGATGAGCTGATTGAAGTTACCGAGGTGCCGGAGTTACACCAGATCAGGCGATCGAACACCTATGCTATAGATGCCGCCATGAAAATGATCGGGTGGGAATCAACCCAATATCATATTTACGATCAGAAGGATTTTGTAATCGAATCGCTGAAAGTTATTGCTGAGAATCATGATTTACTCATTGTATCGGGAGGCGTATCCAAAGGTAAATTTGATTTTATACCTGAAGCGCTCGAGAGCATCAACGTAAAAAAACTTTTTCACCAGGTAAGTCAGCGGCCCGGTAAACCCTTCTGGTTTGGTGAATCAAAGAAGGGTAAAATTGTATTTGCCCTTCCGGGGAACCCGGTATCAACCTATATGTGCTTCTATCGCTATATACTTCCGTGGATATGGAAAAGTCTGCATGTAACGAAAGAACAACAATACGCGGTGCTGGCAGAAGACTATACCTTTCAACCGAAACTCACGTACTTTCTACAGGTAACCGTAAAGAACGAAGGCGGCAGGCTGATGGCGTACCCGGATGCCGGCGGTGGCTCTGGCGACTTTGCCAATCTTAAAAATGTAACAGGCTTCCTCGAACTGCCTCTTGAGAAAAGTATATTTAAAGCAGGCGAAGTTTTTCCTTACTATTCATTCCGGTAGTCAATCAATACGAGAGATATAGTTCAGTCCGTGGTATAGCAGCATGAACATTCTGATCGCTCCTGATAAATTCAAAGGTTCACTTACCGCACAACAGGTTTGTGAAACAATACAGAGTGCTTTGCTCGAATGGAACGAAACATCAAGTATATACACACTTCCGCTGGCGGATGGCGGAGAAGGTTCCTGCGAGCTTTTAACAAAATTCAGTCGCGGTACATTTACAACGGTGACGGTACACGATCCGCTCGGTCGTCCAATCGATGCCGTCTATGGCACGTCCGGTGATAGCACCATTGCCTTTATGGAAATGGCCGCAGCTTCAGGATTGCAGTTGCTGCAGAAAGCAGAACGCAACCCGATGATCACCACTACCCGCGGTACCGGCGAACTCATTCGCCATGCACTCGACAATGGAGTAACAAAAATCTTTCTCGGTATAGGCGGCAGCGCTACCAACGATGCCGGTATAGGTTTAGCAGAAGCGTTGGGCGCACGCTTCCTCGATGCGCGCGGCAATCAACTCAAACCGATTGGCGAAAACCTGCGCTATATTCAGACCATCGATAATTCTCAACTACATCCACAACTTGCCAGTATACCATTGACTATATTTTGCGATGTAGACAATCCGTTATTCGGACCACAAGGTGCTGCGCATGTCTTTGCTCCGCAGAAAGGTGCTGACGAAAAAATGGTCGCAGTATTAGATGAAGGTCTCCGGCATTACGCATCACTCCTCGAGAAAATTTTTTATCGCCCGGTAAATTTTCCCGGAGCAGGTGCCGGTGGCGGATTGCCTGCATCACTGCAGGTTTTCACCAGCCTTACCGTTGTGCCCGGCATGCAGTTCATCATGGAATTTACTGGCCTTGAAGAGCACGTGAAGCGAGCCGACATCATCATAACAGGCGAAGGAAAAATTGATCGACAGACCTTATCCGGCAAAGTCGTTAACGGAGTAGCGCAGCTCGCCCGAAAGCACCGGAAGCGCCTGATCGCGGTGGCTGGTTCGTGCGAACTTTCAGCACGCGAGCTTGAAGATCTCGGGGTTTCCAAAGTAATTACAATCACTGGCGAAGACGTCTCCGAAGACTATGCGATGAAACATGCGGCCCCGTTGTTGAGGCAGCGCATCCGCGAAGCGCTGGTACAAAATTTAACTGTATAAAAACTCAATTTGCTTCCCTCTCCGGGGACGGTTAACTTTGCACCCTTGCCGGATTTCGTACAGAGCTTTTTCAGTATTTTCTGCGAAAATCAGCGAAATCTGCGGGCAGGAATTAATCAAGATATTACAAACACCATGTTCGATAATTTAAGTTATAAACTGGAGAAGGCCTTTCAAACCCTCAAAGGCCAGGGAAGCATCACCGAAATCAACGTTGCCTCCACCGTAAAAGAAATCCGCAAGGCATTGATCGATGCGGACGTAAACTATAAAGTCGCCAAAGAGGTAACAGACGAGATCAAAGAAAAGGCAATGGGTCAGGATGTACTTACATCCATCTCACCAAGCCAGTTACTGGTAAAGATCACCAACGATGAGCTGACCGGCCTGATGGGCGGCCAGAGTGAAGATATAAAGCTTGACGGTTCACCCGCTATCGTTCTTATTGCCGGTCTGCAAGGTTCTGGTAAAACTACATTCTCCGGTAAACTCGCCAACTACCTGAAGCGTCAGGGGCGCTCAGTGTTGTTAACAGCCTGCGATATATACCGCCCTGCTGCGATCGACCAGTTGAAAGTATTGGGAGAGCAGGTAGGTGTAGAAGTATATGCAGAGCCTGAAAATAAAGACGCTGTAAAAATTGCCAAGGCAGCGATTGAACACGCCAAGAAAAACAATCATAGAATTGTTATAGTCGATACCGCAGGTCGTCTCGCAGTTGACGAAGAGATGATGAATGAGATTGCACGTTTGAAAGAAGCGCTCAATCCGTCAGAAACACTTTTCGTTGTTGACTCAATGACGGGTCAGGATGCCGTGAATACAGCAAAGGCATTCAATGATCGTTTGAATTTCAACGGTGTTGTTCTTACCAAGCTCGATGGTGATACACGCGGTGGTGCTGCACTTTCTATTCGCCGGGTAGTTGACAAGCCCATCAAATTTGTGAGTACGGGTGAGAAGATGGAAGCTATTGATCGCTTTTATCCCGATCGTATGGCGAGTCGTATCCTGGGTATGGGTGACGTTGTTACCCTCGTTGAAAAAGCTCAACAGGCTTTCGATCAGGAAGAGGCTGCGCGACTCAACAAGAAGATCCGTAAAAACCAGTTCGACTTCAACGACTTCCTGTCTCAACTCGAGCAGGTAAAGAAGATGGGTAACATGAAAGATCTTTTAGGCATGATACCCGGCATGGGCAAGGCTATAAAAGATATAGATATAGATGATAACTCTTTCAAACCGGTAGAAGCGATTATCCGCTCGATGACTTTGGAAGAACGTGAGAACCCGGATATCATCAACGGTAGTCGCAAGAATAGAATTGCTGTTGGTAGCGGTACGTCTATCCAACAGGTGAATCAACTTCTGAAACAATTCAGCGACATGCGCAAAATGATGAAGACGATGAACAAGATGGGTGGCGGCAAGCGCGCGCTGTCGGCTTTGAATCCGTTTGGAAAATAATTCTCCCGCAGATCTCGCGGATTTACGCAGAAATAAATGAAAGGTGTTGTTCAAATGAGCAACACCTTTTTATTTATAGGTATATTTTATTTTGAGTAGTCTACATTTCCATTGCTATCGTAAAAGAGTGTCCAATTCTTGGTTTCTTCTGTGCTTCCGGAAATATAGGTATAGGAGGTAAAATTATTATTGGAGAGTGAGCGATAGAAGTAGTCTTGCCATAGGCAAAGTCCTTTAAGTGGGTTCGGCTTATCGTCATAACCGCCAAACGTTTCTTCGGTAGTCGTTATCACTTCGCTATCGCGATATTTTTTCACACCGGATATTTTCGTCAGGTTGCCGGCTGCATCAAATGTATAGGTCCTGGTAAGTATACTCCATTCAAAATGCTGTTCGGTTCTCTCAATGCGATTTTGCGCATCATAGTAGAAGAAGATGGTATCGGCATCTTTACCTGTTTCGAGATCGGTGGCTGTAATTTTTCTAATCATGTGTCCATCCTCTATCGTTATCTCCCGTTCATTGGGATTGACATTCAGTTCTTCAAAATTATCAGATGTGAATATGCGGATTGTATTCTTGTTCAGATATTGAACTGAGTCATAGATGTTCTCGGTATAGAGCCATGAAAAACCACTGGCGGCAGGAATCGCGATAAATCCTCCGATGCGCTTGATTATTTTATCACCGGAATATTCAAATTTAGAACTGCCACCTATTACATTCGGTGGAGTGTGCAGTTCTTTATCAATCAGGTATGCAGCACTTATGCTTTTTGGCTGTGGCCGTGGTTGAACATCATCAGAATCAGAACAGGCAACAAATAACACAGACGTTGCCAGCATCATAGCAAGTAACTTTTTCATCGCTCAGTAGGGTTGGGATGACCAAGATAGCGTTATTTTGAAAATCGGCAATGCACCCGTTTATACCTATACGAACCAAATGCTTGCTACAGCTCATATTTACAACATAGCATTTCATTTTGATCATAAAAAAAAAGCTTCCACCCAAACAGAATGGAAGCCCTGTATTTCAAACTGAATATATATCAATACTTCACTACTCTCTTAACATATCGAACATTTTTACTGTCAGTCAATTCCATGATATAGATACCCGATGGCATATTATCCAATGAAATTATAACCGAGCTTTTGTTATTAGAGATAGACTTAATTCTTTGCCCACGCAGATCGTGAAGCGTTACTTGTTTTACTGTACTCGCGTTCTCAATCGTCAGCGTGGATGATACGGGGTTCGGGTAAATGCCGAAGCGCGCACTTATATCTTCTTCAAGCGATGTTACGGTTTGATTGGTTATTGTGATCGTAACTTCACCGTAAATACCGGAGCCATCTTTAGCGGTGGCACGTACCGTTACAACGCCATCGTTATTCGCTGTGAGTAGTCCTGCGGAAGATATAGCAGCAATACCTGCATTATTAGAAAGACTCCAGGTTACACTTTGATTCGTTGCGTTTACCGGACTAACAGCAGCTGTTAATTGAAGTGTTCCGTTTTTTTGATCTATTGTTGCAACATCACCTGCACCTTTTACAGTTATACTTTTTACCAGCACAGCCTGCGCTACAACTGCCATAGTAAATGTTTGAGCGGCACTCACACATCCACTGGCATCTGTATAGGTAGCGGTATATATACCACTGGATTGAATATCAGCAATAGCAACTTCGCGCTCTGAAGAAGTAAAACTATTAGGACCTGACCAGCTCCATGAGCCACCGGATGCCGGCTCCGGACTCAGCTTAACGGTTGCTCCATTTACAACAGAAGTATATGCAGTTTGTGTGGATGTCTCCCCGTTTACAGATATATAGGGTACTATATTGGCTGGGATGCAAGTCTCACTTGATTCTCCGTATATAATTCCTCTTCCGGAAGCACTCATGTAGAATCGGCCAAACACATTCATATCACCGATAACAGCTTGTCCATTGGCGAGACCACCATATTGATGATCGTCATCATTGACGCGTGTCCACGTTGCACCTTCATCTATAGATCGATGTGCTCCGCGTACGTTATTTACAGTTCCCCATATATAGATAGCAGGATACGATTTCCCGGGTGCACCTTTACCAAAGCCAACTGCTGCACAGTACGTAACGTTGCTGAGCTTTGCGAAAGTCTGACCGGAGTTCGTTGATCGCGTCAAACCATCACTATGCAACGGCACCCATACATCGCCTTCACGATAGGGTGCTGTACGGATTATCGCAGAGCCGTTTGCTCCAGGGGAGCCAGATGACGTAAAAGAGACGCCTCCGTTCGTACTGACAAACAACGCTCCGGAGCTGCTGTTATAAGCATAGAATTTAGTAGACACCAACGGATCGGCTACCGGACGGGCGTTACTGATACTTAACCCTGTAACGGCTGTCCATGTTTTTCCCAGATCGGTGGAGCGATACGTTACATTGGATCCTTCCGGGCAATGCAGAAAAGTACTTCCGTCGGCAGCTATCGCTATACTTCCTCTGTATCCTTTTGTTGTTGCACATTCTATCCAGGTTATACCCATATCTGTAGAATAAAACAGTGCTCCTACCTGTACATTGTTTACAGTTTTTGCGCCTGCACGAAGCATGATGTTCGGATTAAGTGAAGCGTATGCTATACCCGTTGTTGTTCCTACACTTGGTGTATGGCGAGGTGCATACTGCGTTACATCGGTGTGTCTGAAACCGTCATAATCACCAATCACACTCATCATCGGACCATTCGGTATACTCACTATATCCAGCAACACAGTTTCTTCCAGTTCTTTAACCTGAAACTTCCACACACCAGCCGTTGCATCTATATTATCATTTTGAAAAACACCATTACCAGAAATAACCCACACCCTCTTGGTGTCAAACGGATCAAACTCTATAGAGCCTGCCCAATGTATAGACTGACCATTTATCCAAGTCACTCCTTGAGGGTCTACACTAAATCCTCTGTCAACAACATCCGTCCAGGTAGTGCCGCCATCTGTACTTAAAAAGATGCGATCGCCATAGGAGTAATTCGGTTTATCCTGCAGGTAATATATATTTACTGTAGAGGCAATCAATCGATTAGGATTTCCAGGATCGACACTGATACCTCCAAACGATCCCTGAAAAGAAGGCGTTACGTTCGTCCATGTTCCAGTCTGCAAATTATACTTCCAGATCTGACCGCTTCCCTGCACATCCCACGGACCCAAACCCGTTGCGTAGGTGATATATAGATTGCGATCACTTGCCAGTACCGCGCGGTGCGGCATTAACGATGTTGGTGCTGACGTGATTGCCGTAAATGTAGTACCTCCATCATTACTGCGATAAAGATTATTACTTCCCGTACGGCTTACGCCTGCAATGATTGTTTGTGTAGCCGAGCCCGATGAGCCTGTGGAAGGATCAAGCACAACGAAACTTATACCATTGGCATCACTCGCGCTGTTTGTTGACGTTGGCGTAGGTGTGGTGGTTATGTTCAATCCAGACAGTCTGCTCCACGTTACACCGGAATCTATACTTCTAAATAAACCATTGTAGCGTGTACCGCACAAAAGTATACTATTACTATTCGGATCCACTACCAGCTTCTCACCCGTTTGTCTACCCATGCCGTTACCGTGCGCTTTAAACTGCGAGGTAACGTCTGTAATGGAGAATGTATTACCATAGTCGGATGAGCGAAGTATAGCTGTCTTGCCATTGTTTAAGTAAGATGTCCCAACCAGCATATATACTTTATTAGGTTCAACAGGATCAGTAGCCAGCGATTCCACGCCCTGATATCCAACCTGATCTTCGGATGTCCAATCGAGCAGCGGAATCCATTTGCTATTGTCGGCATCCCAGCGATATGCCCCGCCTACATCGGTTCGTGCATATATTAAACCTTGTTTGGTTTTACTGGTAATTATACCGGAGACAAAACCTCCGCCACCGATCGCTACATTGTCCCATGTATAACTTTCGGTTTGCGCCCGTGCACAATTCATTGATACAGCACTTGTCATCAACAAGCTCCATACCAGCATACACACCTTCTGTACCATGCTTCTTCGTTCCCTAACCGTTTGGGTATGTTTCTTTCTCATACTCTATAATTTAACGCAGTCTAGTTTTTCTTCTTCTCTGTTAAAGGCATTCATTCGCATACCTTATACTGCAGTTGTTCACTTTGTAACTGCGCAAGATGAGGAATGTTTCTTAAATGAATTAGCTACCGCATTAGCAATCACTACATCATTATAATATATACCTCAATTTACGTCAATATTAATTTCAGCAGATTGTAATCCTTCTGCTGTTGCCTTCACATGAATCTTGCCAGCATGAATTTTAGACTTCACAACCAACAATGCGAGGCCGTGAAAAGCTTTTCGCTTGTTCGTTTTAAACGACTCGTGACTTACCGGATCTCCATTATCAACACCTGCAATAAGACCTTCTCCGGTTACATCGAAGGTGATCAGGTTATTTGCATCCGGAACGAGTGTTCCCTTCTCGTCTACAACTTTTACTGTTATAAACGACAGATCTTTACCGGTGGCTTTAATACTACTTCTATCCGCTTCGAGTATAATTTTATAAGCGTTGGATGCAGTATGAATTTCTTTACGTAATACTTCGTTGCCATCTTTGCGTGAAATAGCTTTCAGCGTTCCTGCTTCATAAGGAATACGCCACATCACATGCAGATCATCACCTGCTTTCTTTTTAACACCGAGTGATTTATTATTCAGGAACAACTCGACTTCATCAGCCTGATTATAGTATATCCACACATCAACATCTTTTCCGGCTGTCCAATTCCAATGCGGAAATACATGGAGCACAGGTTTATCACTCCACTCACTTTGATACATATAGTATACATCCTTCGGAAAGCCAGCCAGGTCTACAATACCAAAGTATGAGCTGCGTGAAGGCCACACATACGGTGTAGGTTCTCCTATATAGTCAAATCCGGTCCAAACAAACATACCGGAAAGATAATCGTGTTTCTTTACAATCTTCCAGGTTTCTTCATGCGTTGATCCCCACGGTGCACGCACGTTATCATAAGAAGACACTGTGTTATCGGGATTGCCTTCTGTAAATAATTTATCCCACGCAAGTGGCCATACACGTATACTATCCGAGGGCATATCATAATGACCGCGTGTTTCCAGCGCTGACGTTGTTTCCGTTGCTATAAATTTCTTATCAGGATAATCTGTCGGGAATTGTTCAAACTTTGTATGATTATAGTTGTATCCGATCAGATCGAGCGCTCCTGACTTAATAAGGCTGTTGTGTAAACCTACTTCGTTATTTGCCGTTGTGATCGGTCGTGTCGTATCGAGGGAGTGTAGTATATCTACAAGTTCTTTGGTAATGACTACACCAGTGCTGTCCCATTGTTCACCAATTTCGTTGCCTACACTCCAGATCATAACGCTGGCGTGATTTCGATCGCGCTTTATAAAATCTTGCAGATCACGTTTGTGCCACTCGTTCCAGTATATACTATAGTCGAAATCAGTTTTCTTTTTCTTCCACATATCAAACATCTCATCCATTACAATGAAGCCCATGCTATCGCAGAGATCAAGCAATTGTGGTGCCGGTGGATTATGAGATGTACGTATAGCATTTACGCCCATCGTCTTCATGATTTCCAGCTGACGCTCTGCCGCACGTACATTAAATGCCGAACCGAGACATCCTAAATCGTGATGAAGACAAACTCCTTTTATTTTTAATGATTCACCGTTGAGGGTAAATCCTTTCTTGCTATCAAAATTAAAACTCCGTATACCGAATGTAGTTTCGTAATCATCTACCACATTGTCATCTATCATAACACGCGTTACCGCCTTGTATAATTTAGGATCATGCACATACCAGCGTTCTGGTTTAGCGATATTCAATGACTGATCCACGTCAATAGCCGCACCCGTCTTCACAGATTGAGAAGATGCTACTTCCTCCACAAGCTTTCCTTGCGGATCATATATTTCTGTTACAAGCTTTACTATTTTGCTTTCAGCCAGATCATTTTTAATGGCTGTTGTTATCTGAAGGGAGGCTGCCTCATCTGTAACGTTGGGGGTACGAATAAATATACCATTATAGCTGACATAAACTTTAGAAGTCTTTACAAGGCGCACATCACGATATATACCTGAACCAGAGTACCAGCGCGAATTAGGTTGCTTTGAGTTATCAACTTTCACTGCAATTATATTCGGAGCATTAAATTTCACAAATGGTGTTATATCGTATTCAAAAGATATATATCCATTCGGGCGTTTTCCCACCGAATGTCCGTTTATCCAAACTTCGCTATTCAGATATATACCATCGAACTGTATAGCAATGTGTTTGCCTTTATCGAGAGAGTCGAGTGTAAATATTTTCCTATACCAACCAATCCCGCCCGGCAGCGCACCGCCACCAACTCCTGCAGGATTCTTTTCATTGAATTCGCCTTCTATACTCCAATCGTGTGGAAGATTTAGTGTACGCCAGGAGGAGTCATCAAAGTCTTGCTTTTCAGCAGACTCAACATCTCTCAACAGAAATTTCCAGTGACTACCAAAATCCTGGATCATTCTTGTTTCATTTCTGACATTGCATGAAAACAAAACAAGAAAGGTTAGTAAAAAAAGTAAATAGATTTTTCTACACATGATACGACTGTTCAGATAAAAAAAGAGGTTGCCTATGATTAAGACAACCTCCTTTGTATTTATTTCCTCACTATTAGTCAACAGCTTTATATACTGTATACCAAGCCCAGTTCTCTGACTTTCTACTTTCAATAAGTGAAGCCCCTTGAGACAAAATCATCGTATCCTCCGTCAATGAAGCAATATTATATTTATTTACACTAATCGAGTTATTACCGTAATCAAAGAATGGCATTCTGACGCTGCCGCTTACAACGGTAATGCTTCTCTTGTTTTTTTCTAAACTTAAAGTGTACAAAGCTTTTTGAACGGTGCCATGGCTAAACCGTTTAAAATTATACTTCCCATTCAAATCAAAATATATACTATCATTAGCGCTGGCATCGCTACTTATGTCCGGCTGCCACCATTTCGAAGTATAGTCATTTTCTGGTCCAAGGTAAACAGCAGAAACTTTCCAATACTTTCCACTAGCCATGTTTGTCAAGAGTTTCCAGTTAGGATCAGAAAAATAATCTTCATCGAGCTTAGTTATTGTAATCATAACTGAGTCATAAGTTATTCCACCTGCTCCAAGAGCTCCATATTTAACCCAATGATCACCACCGAAAGGATTGATCACGGTATCCATTGATTGATTAGATATTCCAACTCCATAATCCCAATACGCTATGGATCCAGGAGTAGTGCTTTTAAGAAAGATCCGATTATCATACTCACTATCCTGCGTTACTGAAAACTCCAAATCGGAAGATTTCGGAGGCGCAGCCAATTCATGCTCCTCCTGGCAAGCTGTAAAGAGGAATATGGACGCCGCTATAATTGAAAATATTTGCTTATAATTTTTCATAGTATTGTAATAAGTTAGATCAGCGACAATTACCAGCCAGTATTTTGTTTCAATACACCATTTGATAGACTTATCTGTGTAGCTGGTATTTGTTGCAATCCTTTTGTTTCCTGAACTTTCGTGGCACTTATTGTTTTGGTAGTTGTAACACCACCATTTAGAACTTGGGTTGTTTCAGCAATTGCATTGGCTGCAACGTCAACTCCCTGACGAAGCAGATCCCAATAACGTATACCTTCCAAGGCAAATTCGAGTCTGCGTTCGTTCATAATATTATCTTGCGTCACAGGTGACTGGCTAAAATCAGTCCCGTAAGCACGCTTTCTAACATCGTCAAAGTATGATTGCGCATTACCACTCCCTAATTCAGCCGCCATCAGTAAAACATCAGCGTATCGAATCACGACATAGTCTTGAAATTGACTGATTTGAAAATCGCTATTCAATCCCAATGCAGCAGCCTCGGCAGCTGACACACTTTCTCCGTTCTTATTGATTGTAGGAGTATACTTTTTTACGTAGTAACCGGTATATTCACGCTGATCAGCTTTCTGATTAAAGGCAAGGCCTTCGTCATCAATGGATATAATAGACGCTGCTTTACGGGTATCAGTATCGCTATAAGCTTCCCATAAGTCAGGATTAACAGTAGCAGCTCCCCATCCATTTCCATACGGATACGAAGAGAAAGCTCTCATACCCAGCATAACCAGCCATCTGTTGCCATCGTCATTCCCAGTAGTATAGTCACTGGTATAGGTATATTTAATAGCAAAGATTGTT
Source organism: uncultured Chitinophaga sp. (assembly GCA_966211525.1). GTDB lineage: Bacteria > Bacteroidota > Bacteroidia > Cytophagales > Cyclobacteriaceae > Ohtaekwangia. The sequence continues at coordinate 33,639 of CBIHOZ010000053.1, forward strand.
TCTTGATTATCCTCTCCGGCATAACTGTCTACGGAAGCAGCAGGCCATAGATTGGCGAAACTTGGAACAAGTCCGTGACCACTATTAGCAATTACATCTTCTAAATAAGAAAGTGCTTGTGCTTTTGTAACAACACCTGCCAGATCTGATTGTTGATAATAGCCGGTATAGTATAAATATACTCTACCGATCAGAGATTCTGCGGCCCATTTGGTAACACGTCCACGAGTTGCAACTGGTTGCTCAGCATATTTTGTATTTGGCAGATTTTCACTGGCGAACACAAGGTCCTCTGCTATTTGTGCATAAACATCCTTCGGATCGGCCTGAGGAATATTATCTGCAGACGGTTCCGTCAACAATGGTATATTTCCCCACAAACGAACCATATCAAAATACATGAAAGCACGAAGAAATTTCGCTTCAGCCTCGTATGTCGTTTTAAGCGTTTCGTCAGCTCCCCAATTAACCTTGTCAAGGTTTTGGAGTAGTATGTTGCATCGATAAATCGCCTTATAGTAGTTTGTCCAATTGGCAGCAAATATATTTTGATCGGATGGAGAACGGCCCTTATCAAATTCATCCAGCATTTGGTATCCGGTCCCATCTCCATTTCCAGTACCGCCAAATACATTATCTGAAAATATTTCGGAAGCAGTGGGAAAAGCAACTCCTCCTGACCACAAAGCTTGTACTCCGTCATAACAACCGACAAGTGCACTATATGCCTCAGCTGGCGTCTTATAATAATTTTCAACTGTTGACGTCACGTACGATTCCGTATCCAAAAAATCATTACATCCGCTCAATATCAACAGGCTTACAACTATTGTATATATATTAAACTTTCTCATATATTTCAATTTTAGAATTTCACATTCAAACCAACCATATAGGTTCTTGGACGCGGATAATATCCTACGTCAACGCCTGATGTAAATGCATCTGGACCGTAGCCAATCTCAGGATCCATACCATTGTATTTCGTAAACGTGAACAGATTAAGAGCAGAAACATACAGCCTGAATTGTGTAAAATAATTCTGCTTAATGATCTTGGTCAGATCATATCCCAGCGTTACATTATTTATTCTTAGATAATCACCATCATGAACATAAAGATCTGAGAAATTAGCCCAGTTTTCGTTTGCTTCTGTTACACGAGGCATGCTGTTAGATGTACCAGGACCATGCCAGCGATCCAATATTTCTGTAGTATAGTTACCATATTTATTAGAAGGACTACGATATGATTGAACAATCTGATTTCCGGCAACTCCACTAGCCTGAATTGAAAGATCAAATCCCTTGTAATCTATAGCAACGGAAAAACCAAAAGTGTAATCAGGATTTGGATTACCAATCATGGTTTTGTCTTTCTCATCGATCACACCATCATCATTTACATCGACATATCGTAAGTCACCAGGTTTTGCACTTGGTTGTAGGAGTGTACCTTCTTTAGATGTATATGATGCCACATCCTCTTCTGTCTGGAACAGTCCATTGGTCTTGAATCCCCAAAAATATCCTACGGGATATCCATTTGCAGCTCTGTTGAATTCGGGAGAGTTATCGAATATCTGATATGCCTGACCGTGAATGATTCCATCTGCATTTGGTATATGATTAACTGTATTCTTATTATAGGCACCATTTACACTTACGTGATAATTAAGTTCACCGAGGCTGTTATTATAGGCAAGAGCCAGTTCAATACCTTTATTTCTTACACCACCACCGTTGATATATGGAGGAAGGGCGCCTGCTGTAGCAAGAATTGGCGCATTGAGAAGCCAGTTCTTATTAGTCTTAATATACCAGTCAACACTTGCTGTAAATTTGCCATTGATGAAGGCAGCATCAAAACCAATATCGGTTTGTTCAGACGTTTCCCATTTCAAGCCAGGATTTGACAATCTGCTAGGATACGAGCCTGGAGTAAGAGTTCCTTCTTTATTACCAAAAATATAGTATGTATTGGTAAATACAATCGGTGCTTGATATTGAAACGCTGTAACATTTTGGCTTCCCACCTGGCCCCAGCTGGCCCGCAGTTTCAATGAATTCAGCCAATTACTTGTGTTATCCATAAACGATTCGTTGGTGATCACCCAACCCGCAGACACAGAAGGGAAATAACCCCATTGGTTTCCTTTTGCAAATTTAGAAGATCCGTCAGCCCGGAAAGTTGCATTAAACAAGTATGTTTCTTCAAAGTTGTAGTTCAATCTTCCAAAGAATGACATACGATGATCTGGATCATAGGCAGCACCTGTTGCAGTTGCTGTATTGCTTGTTCCGTTGTTAATCCAGGCATGATCAACATCATTAAAAACAGATCCAGTTTTCGTGACATTCAGATAGCTTCCTCCGTATTTATACATTGAGGTTCCCACCATAACATCAAACTTATGCTTCGCTGCCAAGGTAAATGCATAGGTCAACAAGTTATCCCAAAGAATCGTTTGGCTCTTGTTCATTGATTGACTTACAGTTGGTATTTTATTAAATGCGTAAGTAGACAATTTATACTTTGGTCGGTAAGATTGACCGTCATAAGAACTATAGTCTATACCAATGCTAGACCTGAACTTTAAATTAGCGATTGGCTCAACTTGGAAATATACATTTCCGATAACCCGTTGAGTTTTATTCCTGTTCTGGTTGTTATACACCATCTGGTAATACGGATTTGCCTGATTGAACATGCCTACTGAGTCAGACTTGTCGTTTTTCAGCAACGGGGTAGTCGCAAACGCACCACGCAGTGTATTGTTATATTGATTTCCTACGCCTAGACCGTGGTTATCCACAAAGGCGAAATTAACGTTCTCTCCCACCACAAGTATATCCTTATATAATTTGTGCTCGGAGTTAAAACGAAAGTTGTAGCGCTTGTAGTTTGAATAGTCTTTACCGCCCACTATACCTGCCTGGGACAAATAAGAAAGTGACGAAGAGTATACTGATTTATCATTACCGCCAGATACACCGATCGAGTAATTTTGTGTAACGGCATCTTTCACAAACATTTTGTCCATCCAGTTGGTACCGGCAGTCGATAACGAGTCGATAAATTGGTTAGAATAAACTGGAGAGTTACCGGAATTAACCGCTGCTTCATTGGCAATAACTGCATACTCTTTTGCGTTAAGTAGATCTACCTTTCTCGCAACATTCTGTACACCATAATAAGAATCGAATGTTACTTGTGCATGACCTGATTTGCCTTTCTTTGTAGTAATTAGCACGACTCCGTTAGCAGCCTGTGAACCGTATATAGCTGCGGAAGCTGCGTCCTTCAACACAGTAAGAGAAGCTATATCTGAGTTATTCAAGTATGTAATATCGCCCGTAATTACTCCATCAACAACATACAATGGATTATTCCCTATCGTTGAGCCAACACCGCGAATGGTAACTTTCATCGCTTCACCTGGCTGACCCGATGTAGAAGTGATCTGCACACCAGGAGCTTGTCCTTGCAACGCCTGTAGTGCGTTGGTTGAACTTTGCTTCAAAAGGTCTTCACCTTTTATCTGCAAGTTTGCACCTGTATTCAACGCCTTCTTTTGTTCACCATATCCAACCACTACAACTTCCTGCAGTGTAGATATATCTTCATCCATCGATACGTTTAACTGAGACTGATTACCTACAGGTACTTCTTTTGTAGTATAACCAATAAAAGATAACACCAGCACATCGTTCGGAGATGCTTCAAGCGAGTAATTTCCATCAACATCTGCGGACGTTCCAATCGTTGTACCTTTTATAAGGATACTTACACCTGGCAGTGGAGCTCCGGTTGCGTCCGTGATTTTTCCGGTTATTACCTGCTTCTGCGCCTGCGCCGAAGCTAGTCCTACCAGGAAGAAACATACGGAAGCAAACCATATGCTTCTGTAGACTTGTTTAATCATAGGTTAATTTTGGTTTAGCTGTTTTAGTTGTTTATCTCCAAATTCCTTTTCGGAAAAATGAATTCTATTTATGTTCTACGGTTAATGTTTTACCATCATACGTTACCACCTGGTCTGCTTTTGTAGCAGCACTTACAGTAGCCGCGTGGTCTTTCGTGATCCAGACTATATTTATAGTGCGTTTCTCAAGCATCCCATTAAATGAGCCCTGGCGTTCGCCGATCGTCAGTGTCTTAGCAGCTTCGTTGTAAGTAAATGGTATAGAAGTATACTTACCTTGCTCATAGTTATAGTTTACACCTTCATCTTCATAAAGTGTGAAGCTTGCATCTTTACCGGTGTATACATAGAGTGTAAGCGGATCTGCAGGTTTTTCGCTGGTATACTGTATCTCAGGTCCAACGGGTATAATGGAACCTTCTTTTACATATACAGGGATTCTATCGAGTGGAGCAACTGCTTTCACAGTCTGGCCGCCTGTCAGGTAAGCACCCGTATAAAAGTCATACCAACCTGCTGTTGATGGCAAGTATACATCGCGCGTTCTTGCTTTATAGGTATATACCGGATTAACAAGTAAGCTCGGTCCGAACATAAACTGATCCCCAATCTCATATACTTTATTATCAGCATGGAAATCCATGATAAGTCCGCGCATGATAGTATAATTATCGAAGTAGCTGTGGCCGGCCAGTGAGTATATATAAGGCATCAACAGGTATCGCAGTTTATCATAGTATACCATGCTGTTGTATTCTGATGTGCCTTGGGGAGAAATATTATAGATCTCACGCAACGGAAATTGACCGTGTGAACGGAACAACGGACAGAACGCTCCAAACTGGAACCAACGTGTATTCAATTCACGCCATTCGTTTTGAGTTTCACCTGTCAGGTTATAGTATCTTTTCTCAACAGCAAATCCTCCTATATCCATCGTCCAGTAAGGAATACCAGACAACGCGAAATTTATACCCGTTGCAATCTGATCCTGCAGATCACTCCAGCGTGATACTATATCTCCACTCCATGTAGCAGCTCCGTAGCGCTGCTGACCCGCAAAGGCTGAACGCGTCAGAATAAACACGCGCTTCTCAGGACTCGATTGACGTTGTCCTTCGTAAACACCTTTCGCATTCATGAGCGAGTACGCATTGAAGTACTTTGCACCCGGCCCCATTGCCGTACTCATATTTATCTTACGTTCTTCGATCGAAATGTTCGAGTGAATGTCCGGCTCGGTAGCATCCAGCCACCACGCATCTATACCTATAGAATTAAGATTTTTATCGATTTGTGACCAGAAGAGTTTACCTGCCTCAGGATTAAATGGATCATAGAAAGTTGATTCATATCCTATACCAACCCAGTCCTTTCTTTTCTTCTCGATGTTGTGCATGTAGAGGAAACCATTCTTTTCCATCTCCTCATAATTCTTAGTGCCTTTATTGAATTTAGGCCACACGGAGATCATCAGATTTGCATGCAGGTTATTATGCAATTCGTTCATCATACCTTTCGGATCCGGGAAACGTTTCAGATCAAATTCGTGTGAACCCCACTTCGGGTCTTCCCAGTATTGCCAGTCGAGTACAATATTGTCAACCGGTATATTTCGCTTGCGATACTCTTTCACTACATCAATCATCTCCTGTTGATTTTTGTAGCGCTCGCGGCTTTGCCAGAATCCCATTGCCCACTTCGGAACGATAGGAGCTTTACCGGTAATAGTTCTGTAACCGCTGATCACTTCATCAGCATTATTACCTTTAATAAAATAGTAGTTGATCTCATCGCCTACTTCACTGGCGAGTGACAAACGATTTTGTTCGTCTTGTGCATACGGATCCAAATGTTTCACACCGAGATAGCCGGCATCATCAGGAGTCCATTCAATTTTGATAGCGTGCTTTTCGCCAGGTTTAACATCAACGTTGAATTTGTTTGTCCATGGATTCCAGTTTTGTCTCCACTTGTCCATGATCAACGTACCATCGATCCATACTTTAATATAGCCTGATGAGTATACCAGGAATTTATGA
>CBIHOZ010000054.1:0-39036 GCA_966211525.1 uncultured Chitinophaga sp.
AAAACTTCTCAACCGGGAGAGACTCCATGAACGACTGAATCCGTGAAGGACCAATGAACGTAAGGCCATCGGGCTTCTGCATATCGGAAGCGATCTTGGCAACAAATTTACTCACCGATATACCTGCCGAAGCCGTGAGTCCAAGCTCATCTTTTATAGCTTGCTTGATCAGGGTTGCAATCTCGATAGCAGAACCTATGTTTTGTTTATCTTCAGTAACATCGAGAAAAGCTTCGTCCAGCGACAACGGTTCAATGATATCGGTATACCGCTGAAAGATCGCGCGTATCTTTCCGGATACTTCTTTATAAACATCAAAGCGTGGTCGTACGAAAATTATATCCGGGCACAGCTGCACGGCTCGCTTCGAAGGCATGGCCGAACGAACACCAAACTTGCGCGCTTCGTAACTGGCCGTGGCCACAACGCCACCCCTACCCTCTGGCGAACCGCCTACAGCAATAGCTTTTCCTCTATACTCCGGATTATCACGCTGCTCAATAGACGCGTAGAAGGCATCCATATCAATATGAATGATCTTGCGAAGCCTTACTGCCGGTTGATTTTCCATGAGCGGACTGTTGCCGGCACAAATATACAGCGTGTTCTTTTACAGACGTTCTTGTTTGCATATATAGCTTTGAACCGGAGTGCGCGTCACCCACCTTACAACATCATGCCACCGGAAGCTTCTATGCGTTGCGCATTTATCCAGCGAGCATCTTCCGTACACAAAAACGCGATGACGCCTCCTATATCATCCGGCTCTCCCACACGACCGAGTGCCGTAACCGATGCGATAGCGGTTGTCGCTTCCGGATGAGACTCGAAAGTTGGTTTTGTAAAATCGGTATGAATAGCGCCGGGCGCCACGGCATTTGCGCGTATACCGCGTGATCCCAATTCTTTCGCCAGGTACTTGGTAAACACTTCGATTGCGCCTTTCATGGAAGCATAAGCACTGTATCCCGGGAAAGAGAAACGCGCCAGTCCTGTGGAGACATTAATAATGCCCCCGTTGTCCGCGAGCACGGGCAATAATTTTTGGGTAAGGAAATATACTCCTTTGAAGTGTACATTACAGAGTATATCAAATTGTTCTTCAGCGGTCGCGGCAATGGGTGCGGTATATTCTGTGCCGGCATTATTCACCAGGAAATCGAACGTATCACGATTCCAGTTTTTATTCAACACCGCCACCAGCTGTTGTGAAAATGCATCGAATGATTTTACCGAAGCTGTATTCAACTGCAGTGCAACGGCTGCTCTACCGGTACTTTTGATTGTTGCCACCACAGCATCCGCATCTTCTTTACGATGATTATAGGTAATGATCACATCAATACCTTTGCGTGCCATACTTAATGCTGCATTCTTTCCCAGACCACGACTTCCGCCCGTAATGAGGGCCACTTTACCTGTTTGCATAGTTTTGTATTGCTTGATTTAACAATACAAACTTCGCCTCAGGCCGCTGTAAAAAATGGTGATGAGTTCAGGTTAAATGGTAACTACTTCAGTTTTTAACATCACCGCGTGGTATCTCCTCCACCAGCGCGTTTTGTTCTACACTCGCCAGTATACCTTTAATAATGGCACTCACTTCCTCGCAGCGGTTTACAATCATAAAGTGACCACCGTCTTTTATACTATAGTCCGGAGTACTGCCGCTTAACAGTTTGTCGCTAGTGCCATGAATGAGCACGGCATTGGGTAACACCGTTGTGTTCTCCCAGTTAATGATGTGATTGATGGCCCATTGCATAAAGCGTTCATCGGTTGAACCCAGAATGTCTTCCAGCAACGCACGCTCTTTTTTACTGGAGACTCCAAAGAGCCAGGCAATAATACCATACAGATCTTTCATGCGCCCCATCGGCATCAGCTTGTTGAAATTAACAGCGCCCATTACCCGATAGTGCAAGGGTATATCTTCCTTGGTTTTGGCCGAAGATATAAGTATAATTTTTTCAGTCTTGATCAGCTTTCCGATTTCGACAGCAACCATACCACCAAACGAAACACCGATGAGCACCGGGTTCTCAGTTTTAATCTGGTCGCAAAGTCTGGCCGCATAATGTTCTAACGTTTCGTCTTCTTCGGCACTGATCCATTTAAGACACGTTTTCTTATACGGCTGCAAATCTAAATATTCAAATACGCGCTCGTCAGCTCCGAGTCCGCTTACCAGGTAAATCTCTTTCATGTTCAAATATGCACTCTATATAATTTCATTCCCACAACAAAAATTATGAATATAGCTTTCAAACAATGCGTTTGTAGAATATGCAGTACAGTTTTAAGATCATTTTATGCAGCGGAAATCATAAAATCTACTTACATTAAACAACTCTATCCCCGGGGTGTACCCCATCCAAAAAAGTGAAACAACTTACGCATAAAGGCTGGATCAATTTTGCTGTATCGCTTACAATAGTATTGATCATTCTCAACGTTATCATTACGCTTAACAACAACAGGATCATGGAAGAAAACCGCTTGTTGCAACGGCAGGCGGAAGAAATAAAAGTTACAGTCTCTCAATTCGCCATCATCATTATTCACAACCTCGACCTCGGCATTCGCGGCTATGCTTTATTCAATCACGACAAGTACCTGTTCCCGATGCGTTTTGCTTTGCGCGATAAAGATTCACTCTTTCATTCCGTTGGAAATTTACTGCAGCAACAAGGCTACCCGCTCGATGAATTTTACCAGTTTAAAGATTCAACCGATGCCTATGCCGATCTCTGCGTACAGATGAAACAACAGATCGATGAAGGCAACATGGAAGAATTCAAACGATTATCGAATCAGGACAGAGGTTATAAATTATGGCTGCTGTACGAGCAGGTTTCTTCAAAGATAAACCGCTTTGAAGATGACATAAATAAACAGGCATTCAACAAGTATCACACCGCACTGCGTAATAATTACCTGGTGCAAATATTCCTGTTCCTGATCTGTGTACCTACGTTGTTGTTCACCGCTTTTCAGACGCATAAGAAATTTGCTATACAGGTAAAACTGCGTGAGTCAGAAGCCGAGAAAGCAGTTATACTTTCGCGACAGAATGAAATACTCGAACGACAGGTTGCCGAACGTACCCGCGAGATACAGACACAAAACCGGATGCTGCAAAGTAAACAGGAAGAGATCACAGCACAGAATGAAGAACTGAAAGCACAACAGGAAGAAATCTCACAGCAGAAAGATTTACTGGAGAGTCAGAATAAAAAACTGAGTGAAGCGCAGCAAACTATATTGATGCAGAATAAAAAAATCATTGCCAAGAATGATTCACTTGAAGAAGAGATCCGTGAACGCACCAAAGAACTGATTGAATATAACCAGCAACTGCAGCAGTTCGCATTTATAGCAGCACATAATCTACGCGCACCGGCAGCACGCATTCTCGGTTTAGGCAAAGTGTTAGACTATGCCAGCGATACCGATGAAGAAAAACTGATCATCGACAAACTGGTTTCTTCTACCCTTGAATTAGACACAGTCATTAAAGACCTGAATGTTATTCTTGAAATAAAAGGAAATGGAACAAGTTTTCTAACACCGGTAAATCTCAACGAAGAGCTTGCACTGGTTATGTCAAACCTGGAACGTGAAATACAGGGAACACATGCCGATATAAAAGTGAATTTCGAAAATGCACCGGTAGTAGTATGTGTAAAGCCCTATATCGACAGTATACTTTTTAACCTGGTGAGCAACGCTATCAAATACAGGCACCCTGATCACAAACTTGTTATTGAAATAAAGTCATACCCGATCAATGAGTATATCTGTATCGCTGTAAGCGACAACGGACTCGGTTTCAATACGGAAACTCACAAGCAAAATCTGTTTACACTATATAAACGCTTTCACTTTCATGTAGAAGGTAAAGGCATGGGACTATACCTTGTCAAAACACAGGTTGTGGCCATGGGCGGCAAGATAGAAGTGGAAAGCAAGATAAATCAGGGCACTACATTCAGAATATATTTACGCAAACGGCCGCCTGAAAACTTCACGATGCGGACAGCCTGATCTGTTGCGGTTATCAGACTATTTACACCTTAACGGTTTAAAATGTCATTTAGACGCTTAAAAGGCATATTTCGAAAGCGACTTGAAAAATATAGTAATAAAGTAACCTTGAAAAGAATCAGTATTTTTACTGATATGACGCTCAATTCATCACGGATGTATCGTTTGAAATAAGAGCCTATACTTGCAGGGATTTGATTCAAGGAGAATGCAGTAAACGCACAATCTACCATGGAAGAATTTAGCCTACGTGAATCCTGCTATAAACTGGCCAATAAACTGAACCGGTATCGCACGGTATTATTAAAGTTGAACATAGATGTTCAGCTGGACGATGTATATCTCGGTAACCACGATCGCCTGGTGGGCGCTATCAAACACGGTTGTTTGTTTCTGGCAAAATCTTTCGACATCAACGAAGTCTTTATCGAGATCACCCGCAAAGATCAATTCGACAATGTTACCATGATCGTTATCGACATTACCGGTTATGATCGCGAAAACATGAAGATCGATCTCAGCAAAGGCAACGAGAAAAAAATTACGTTTCCGTTCCGTCTCATCAACGCACCTACCGAAAATACCAAGCGTCCGTTCGAAGGTAAAAGAGTATTGGTGGTTGAGGACAGTAAAATCAATGCAATGCTTTTTCAATCCATGCTGGAAGGCTGGGGTTGTACAACACTGCTGGCTGAAAGCGGAGAAGAAACAGTGGCCATGGTATCGGAACAACATTTTGACCTGGTGTTAATGGACGACCTGATTCTAGGTCAGGATGGAAATATAGCGACAACAAAAATCCGGGAGTTCGACAAATATATACCGATCATCAGTTGTCTTACGGCCCCGGTTTTGAAAGAGAATATAGCAGACGCCCTGAGCGCAGGAGCCAGCAGTTGTTTACTGAAACCTGTTAACAGCAGCGAGCTTTTCAGGATCCTTTGCAAGTACCTGTATAAGGCAAATACAGCCCAGGTAGGTATGCAGCTTACGAACATCCTGCAATAGGCACGGCTGTACACTATAACCTGAACAAGAGGCACGCCTCATGAAGCATTTTTTTTTAATCCTATACCTGTTTCTTTTCGTGGGTGTAATTGCTCATGCACAACAACCTTTTATTCAGTATCATACCTCTGACCTATATAAGGCAGCGTCAATTGACAATATATTTATAAAGTCAGACAATCAAAACACTCTTTACGTATCAAACCTTGAAGGTGTGTTAAAATATGACGGTATTGACTGGAGTATGTTCTCTCATCCTGAAAAAGATTTAGTATTATCTATAGCGCCCGATAGTGCTGGTAACGTTTATATTGGCACTGAAGCAGACTTCGGCCTTTTTCGTAAAGACTCCACAAACCAGTATAAATATCAATCATTTAGGCAGCAAATACCAGAAAGGTATAGAGACCAGGAAATTACCCTTGTCAGGATTTTCAATAATAAAATCTTCTTTCAAAACGAAGCATTTATTCTCTGTTACGAAAACAAAAGATTCCTGATATATGACATCCCAAATGACGGTCTTATCTCTCTCGGAAAGGATCTATACCTTGTGAGACAAAATGAGTTATTGCGTTACACCGGAAAAAAATTCGAGCGCAGTGATTTTAACGACAAGCTGAAGGCGATTAACCTGTATTGGCTGACGCCATTCGATTCTAACTCATTCTTAATTCTCGATCAGTTTCAACGTTTCTGGACGATTGATGTCAGGGACGGGAAATTGAGACCCTTTGCCACCGAGCTTAAATCCTATACCGGGAAATATTTCTTTGACTCGTTCAAGATACTTGACAACGATCAAATTGTAATATCCGCTGATAAGGGAATTTTTATTTTGAACAAAAAAGGAAAAATTCTATCCATTAATGATTATTCTGTTTTCTCGGGCGATATAGTAACACCGGCTAAGCTGAATAATGACAATCAACATAACATTTGGCTGTCTTCAAATGAAGCTCTTATACAGGTTACGACTGGCTCACCACTTACATACTATGATAAGAAAAATGGTCTGCATGACGAAATAACGTCCCTGGCTAATGCTGGTACAGATCTTTACGTTGGCACCAAAGACGGCATTTATTATAGGGAAAATCCAAATACGTTTATCAAAATTGGAAACGAAACTACCTGGAATTTATTAAGAATCGGCAACAAAGTATATGCTGCCAATTATAACGGGGTATCTGAATTACAAGGAAACAAGGCAGTACGTATAATGAATTCTGATGTAGGTATTGGGGCCATATGTAAGCTTAGAGGCTATCAAGATCGAATGCTTGTAACAACGAGCGATGGATTACTTTGTTTAAAAAAAGACACACACGGATGGAGCAAATACAAAATACCGGGTTTTGATCAAATAAGGTTCTTCCTTGTCGAGGACGCGAAAGGTGATGTCTGGAGCTCTCATCGTCAGTTTGGGGTCACCAGACTTCGACTAAATAAGGAAAAGACTGAAGTTACTTCTGTAACCGAATACGACAGCCGTGACGGTCTCCCTTCAAATTTTAACAATCGAGTTTATCAATTGAATAATGGTGATATAGTTATAGGCACTGTAGATGGTATATACCGATATAATGAAATTAAGAAACGTTTTGAGCCTGATCAAAAGACAAGACATGCTCTGGGTGAGAACTTTTGCATTTACAGTCTGGCAGAAAACGCTGAGGGCGATATTTACTTTTGGGGTGCAAAACCGGGACACAGTGAAACACCGGGAGTATTAAGAAAACAACATACCGGTGATTATGAGTTGGTAACAACACCATTTAAAAAAATTGCTATTCCGATTAAAGACTTACGAATTGATGTACGCGTACCTATACTACCACTCGATAATGACGAGGTATTCATAGGTTCTGACATGAAATTATTGCGTTATAGTCCGTACCAAAAAACATTCTTTAATGACCCGATTTTTACCAGGATTAAAGAAGTTCGCGCGAAAGATTCAACTATATATACAGAAAACTGGCATACGTATACTCCTAACCTTCCCTTCACCAGCAACAACCTGCAATTTAAATTCATCTGTTCGTTCCTAGAGGATGCCGACAAAACAGTCTACCAGCACAAACTAAAGGGATTCGAAAACGAATGGTCTGAATGGTCAACCAGTCGTGAGACCAGTTATACGAACATACCAGGCGGCACATACAAATTCTTAGTCCGTTCCAAAAATATATATGATACAATCAGCGAACCGGCTGAGTTCACTTTTACTATTCAATTCCCATGGTATCAACAATGGTGGGCATATGTACTTTACCTTGTGTTGTTAGCTGTAGTCATTTGGACCGTTATATATTATTACACTGAACAAATCCGGTTGCAGAAAAAGAGACTTCAACGCATGGTGAATGAACAAACAAAAGACCTCATCATCAAAAACCAGGAGATTCTGAACAAGAACGAAGAGATTTCGATGCAAGCAGAATCACTCGAGAATCTGAACGTTACAAAAGACAAAATATTCTCGATTATATCGCACGATCTCCGGGGGCCTATCAACCAGGTCCAGCAGATGCTCAACCTGCTGGAATATACCTATATAACAGAAGGCGATTTTAAAAATGTTTTGCCCGACCTGAAAGAAAGTGTACGCTATACCGTAAGCCTTACCGACAACCTGCTACACTGGGCACGCAACCAGATGGAAGGTGTGCAGGTAAAGCCTGTGATATTTGATATACATGAAATCATGGAGGAGAACTTTCGTCTGTTCAGACCACTGGCGTCACGCAAGAATATAACGCTTGTAAACACACTCGAAAATCACTACCAGGTTTTTGCTGATAAGGATATGATCAAGCTCGTGATCCGCAACCTGGTGAACAACGCGATAAAATTTACCGAAGCCAATGGTCGTGTAGAGCTGGGTGCCAGCATCCACAACAAGTTCGTTACCGCCTATATCAGCGATACCGGTAAAGGAATTCCAAAAGAAGACGTTGCAAAAATCCTGAACAAAGAAACGTTCACTACCAGTGGTACGCAGGGCGAGCGTGGGGTTGGTCTTGGCCTGAGCCTCTGCCAGGAATTTATCGAAAGAAATGCCGGTCATCTGTATATCGACAGTGAACCTGGCAAGGGAAGTAAATTCTCATTTACTATTCCCGTATCAACTGCACATCCGTAGCAGTGCACTTACAATCAAAGTATATTTATATACCTATAGATGTTGATGGATTCATCTAATGGCGACTTCATGACTTAAAGTCATGAATAAAAAAAAGGGGCACACATATCTGTGCGCCCCCGACCCAAACCCCACTATCGAAATAAGCGGAGAAATCTTCAATCATTGTAACACAACAACATTTACTATCACACTATCTATTATTCTATAGCACAAAGTAAAGCATCTTCAGTATCATCTGTTCTCTGTATTAATAGTGGTAGCGCCACCGATTTTATTACTAAATGCATGTCCGTATTTATACGGATATACATGTGAACAGAAAGAGGTGTCTCTCACAGCCTCGACATCGGTATTTATCATACAAACACGTAGGTATATTCCCGGACAAGCCAGACCACAATTGCAGGCTACCTTTATAAATCCTAACAAAATTTACCTTATGCGATTCAATTACCTAAAGCAATCAGGATTGCTGCGCTGCATCCTGCTGCTCATGATCGTTCTGACGGATCGAGATGTGATGGCACAAAACCGGCATCTGGAAATTCAGAAGAAGAGTTCGTACGAACTGAAAGGCGACACGTTAATTCTGGACGAACTGATCATGCACGATTCCTCCAGTCTGATTCTGAAACACTCCCCTTCTGCCTGCTATATCAAAGTAAACAAGCTGAAGATCGGCAAACAATGCTGGATCATTGGCAGCGGTATAAATGGCATAAGCTCAAAACCTGCGAACGATGCTGATATATCAGAAGGTCCATGTAATCACGGTAAACCGGGACCTAACGGTAAAAACGGTGCGAATGGTGAACGTGGAAAAAATCTTACCCTCGAAGTAACGCAGCTTGAATCAAACCTATATCCCCTGCTGTTACGACTGAATGGTGGAAACGGTGGTGATGGCGGAAGCGGTGGAAACGGTGGCAATGGAAGCAAGAGCACGATTCACTGCGATTGCCATGGAGGTAGCGGAGGCAATGGCGGCAATGGTGGCGATGGTGGTGCCGGGGGTACATTTACATTTCGATGTGCACAGTGTCCTGCAAATTTACTCGCGAGTGAAGTAATCAAGTTCAATCTGCACGGTGGTTACTCCGGCTATGGCGGTGAAGGCGGCCGCGGAGGCGCTATTGGTTCCGGAGCTATGCAAACTTCCAAACGTGGCGCAAATGGCAAGCACGGTGAAAGAGGTAAGAACGGACAGGAAGGAAGTTTTATATACAACAAGAGCGGCTCTTAGTCGCTCACTATATATATACCCGGCTATATATCCAAAAGCAAAAAAGCCTCGTTCCAGTTATTCTGGAACGAGGCTTTTTGTTTATCTGAACCCTGCGTTGCGTCTGTATTAATTCACGCTTTCCTTGAGCAGTACGTTGATAGTCTCGTTGAATCGCTCGATATACTGATCATAATAAAGACCAGTGCCCGGTCCTGAGAAGCCCGTGTGGATCTTTCGCACTTTACCATCTTTACCGATGATGATCGTAGTCGGGAACGCCATAACCTTGTTAAGCATTGGCAATGTCTGCGATGCTTTCTCTTTGTCGTTCGTACCTGCTATAACAAATGCGTATGGTACTTTCAATACATCAATCATCTTGCGAACGCGGCCGCTGGCATACGAGAAATCACTTTTACGTTCATAAGCAAGACCTATAATTTCAACACCTCTGCCTTTGTTAACATTATACCAGTTGCTCAGAAAAACAGTTTCATCCATACAGTTCGGGCACCACGTACCAAAGATCTGCAGCACCACAACTTTACCGGTATATTTCGTATCCGGGAATGCGATCTTCTTCCCGCTGATGTCAGGGAAAGAGAATTCAATTTTTTCGTAGCCGGGCTTCAGGTAGGTAAGTGATTCCGGATCAGGCAAGCTCGCGTTTTCATCTTTCTCTGCTGTCCAGAATTCAGTCCAGGTAAGACCTGAGAAAAATTCACCGAGTAACTTTCCTTCTCCGTCTTTATTGGCTGTAAACAGATACGCATGGTTACCATCAAAGGCACTGAGACGCATCATACCGTTCGTTACACTACCTTCGAGGTAACGATAGTCGCCTGTGGTGGTGAGAAATGTACCGGTTATGTGATTGCCTTGTTGTTTAAAAATTCCAATAGCATCAGCTGTATCGGTTTCGTGAATGAACTTCACAGCATACTTACCGCTATAGTCGGGTTCATTTGCATTGAAGTTAACTTTAGCAAAGCGATAACCTTTTCCATGGGCTGCATGAAAAGGAATGTGATAATGTTGCTCGTAGTTCTTAATGAACACACCGCTAAGCGAATCACCTTGTCCGAATATTTTAGCTTTGATGTTAGCATCAAAAATGTGAAGCGCTATATTGATTGAGTCGCCTGTGATGCGTACTTCATCCAAACGTAAACGCTCTTCTCCGTTCATGATCTGGATATCGTATCCACCGGCAGCATCGGTTGTTACCTTAAAGTTGAAGGGTAACTCCAGACCCTGCATTTCCAATACGCCTCGCCATACCCCTGATTTGATGATAGATTTACTTGAATCTGCTGTCGCTGCACCAGCAACAAACAGGCAAGTGATTAAAGCAATGACTGTTACAATTTTTTGTTTCATGTTGATTTAGTAAAAAATAGACAACACAAAAAACGTTAAAAGCCAGACGCTTCTCTCACGGTATTTATAGACAGGGTTATGTACTATGTACACCTAGAGACCGCTCCGTAAAAACACGTATATATAGTATATCAGAAAGTAAAAGGGGATGTTAAAGAGGTAACAAGAAAAGAAAGCGACTAGTCTTCCAGAATTTCAATTTCCACGCGTACGTTTTCCTGTGCTTTAGCGCTGTTCTTATGCTGAACTGGTTTCTTGCCGCCCCACGCTTTAATGGCCATCCGTTCTTTTTCTATACCTGTACTGATCAGGAAATTACGGATTACTTTCGCACGCTCTTCTGAAAGCTCTTTAGCAGAACCGAAACCTTCGCGTGTATTGGACAATGAAAAGAAATTATCAGATTTACCCATGTAGACAATTTTACCGTAGGCACTTCCGTTTGTATGTCCATGTATTTTTATTTTATACTTGGGATTTTCCTTCAACATTTCTACCAGGCTGTTTATTTCATAGTTAGATTCAGGACGCATGATCGCTGCATCCTTAAAGAAATAAACGTTATACATTACAGCTATATCGCCTTTCTTCAGGCGAACCAATTCAAATGGAACAACTATATTTTGACTGGAGTCTTGTGATACACCATCCATCGCCAACGGATCCTGGAAGTTAACGGTATTCTGCACACGTCTGTATCCAAACACTTCACATATAAACGATACATCACCGAGATTGCCGTCTTCCGAAATACGTACAGGCATGTTGGCTTTATAGCTACCAATCTTTCTCGAGCGAACTACATCAATTGCATCTACCTCTCCTTCTACCGCTTCGCCATCATTCGCCCTGAATACATGAAACAGGAAGCGTTTCCCTTCACCCTCATCGATACTTGCTGTTGCACGAACCGGCTCATGATCAGCGGCAGCATCCGGCTTACGTTCAGGAGCAGCGACCGATACCAGCGATGCCGGCGGCTTCTGTTCTTCTGTGTTGCCTGGTGAAGGTACTGAAACTGTTGTTATACTATTACTGTTGCTATCCGGTATAGCATGCGAGTCCAGTATCTGTCCATGGTAAACCCATGTATCTGTCAGGTTAGCTTCCGTGCGTACATGTTTCGCTTCTTCAACAGCCTTCTCGCGGTCATCAGTACGAAGCACATATACATAGTATAGATTTTTATCCGTGTTCAATGCATAAGAAGCCGGTAATTGCAAAGATGACGCATGCTTCACAAAATTCGTTGCGTTGTCGTGAACAGCAAAAGCACCTATAACAACATAGTATTGATTGTTAGCAATGATGTCGGGCGCTGCATTATTCTGTGATAAAACATTGAAGTGTATCATCACACTCATGACCACGAGTAGTACGGACTTAAAAAATTTCATACGCAAAGAACTTCCTACACTAATTATTATTGATTGGGATTTACTATTGTTGCTGACCTTTACACGATTACTTCGCCACTACTCTCCTATTACATCCGTCCGCTTCCAGGTTTTTCCGTGATCGATCTGCTCTACAATTTCAGCATGCTTTTTATAGACTGAGAAAAGAAGTCTTGCTTCATACTCAGTTATCTTCCTGACAACAACAACCCGCGGAGGCTTATCTGATTTTCCTTTTACTGACATACCGGTTGCGCTATATTATTTCTCACAATACATATCTCCCCTTCAGATTTCTGTATACACCACTAATGCATTTGAAGCTGCAGCAGAGCTATAAACAAAATTACCCCGAAGCTGACCGGAGCAGTGTCAGGATTTTCCAGCAGGAAACAACCGGATTTTACGTGAATCGATATCCGTATTTTTACGGATACTCCATCAACGTCAGACTTCCTGCATCAGGCAAAAACCATCAGAAGAAAAATCAAAAAAAGAACACCTACACCAAACATGATCGAGATCATTTCTCTATCGCCTCTGTTCATGTTACCGTTCGATTGCATATTGATATTATTTTATTTTGATCAGTTCGACTGTTATGCTATATCTCAACAAGTAAAAAGATACGCAGCCGCAAAGATAGATTGACCGCAGATGCCTGACCATAAGCTTCTTTACTTACTAGTAAACACAATTTTTACGTTGAGCTATCTCCGTAGAAATACAGAGAGCTGAATCCGTGCAGAACTTTTGGCACAACACAATGCCCGCACACAAACAAAGCATTATCACCGAACACTTTTATCTTACATCGAATATTTCATGAAGTGCGGCCAACGATCATCATCGGCATTATCTTTTTCAATTGACATGAAAGTATTCTGCTGTCAATATAGCAATAGCAACGCACTGATATTCTAAAATATACCTTCATATCTTACTTATCCGCTACGTATTTATACTGATATATACATCTGTGCCGTACGGAACTCGTGTATGTCATCTCCCCTTACATTTGCAAAAAATGACATCTGTATAAGAAAGGACCTATATTTTTTAATTACAGCGAAAGTTATGTTGAAATCTGTACGAGCGATTTTTCTATTTCTGGTTGTTGCTGCGCTTATCCCAACCGTTGTAAGCCATCATGCGCAAGCACAATGTGTCGGACTCCCTACCGTATCATCACTGGGTAGTAATAAATTTCCGGCAGGCTTCTGCTCACCGGTAAGCGCACGTGTTACCTATAATGTCGGATTCCTGACACCCGTACCCGCGGGCGCTGTAGATATATACATAGACTGGGGTGATGGCAAAAACTCGGTACTGCCACAGGCACAAGGACAAACTTCTTATAGTGCAGACGTTACGCATACTTTTCCCGTAGACAGCGACTGTGAGTTTGTTGTTGTGATGACGTTGCGTTACAAAGGATCACTCTGCCCTATAACACGCCAGGTACAACGCATTGCTTCATGGCGTACGGATGAATATAACGGCGGTAAAGTGCAACTCATTTCACCGGTTACCGGAACAAATGAACACCAGGTGTGCGCAGGCGTTGATGTATCCGTTGTATTTCAGGATGCCACCAACTGGAACTGTAATCCAAACTATATACACCCTCCTGGCCCTGATGCCGTAGAAAGTCCAAATATAGCGAACCGCTGGCAGCAGATTGTCTACAACACGGGCTCGGCTGTTCCGAAGATACCAAACCTGAAAGTAGATGGTATATCCGTTACCGGTGCAGGTGGCGCAGATATACTTACCAACTACCAGGATACACGCGGAGTTAACTATATGAGCAGCTCTGCGGTTATCGCGAATAATAAAAGGCCTTCACTGGAAATTACGGCACCGGGTGGATTTGGTGCAGGCTATCCGCAGGTTGGCGATGTTATCGAACTGAAAGTGCGTTACTGGAACTTCTGTAATCCATACTCCAATAACCCGTTGTCACCACTGGTGCCGGTTAATGGAGACTTTGTAAATGGAGATAATCCTCCGGTTGAAAAAATAGCTACGATCCGCATCATCAGCGCTCCGCCTCCGCCAACACCGGCTACAGACCAAACCGTCTGCTATAACAATACGCCAAATGCGTTTACAATTTCCGGAGTACCGCCTACCTATATCGTTAACTGGTATAAGAATGTGCCGGGCGCAAAGGATTCTCCGGGAGCGTTGATTACTTCAGGTACATCTACATCGTTACCCATCACATCACATCCGGACTGGGTAAACAAAAAAACTCCGGGAGTATATAAAGTATGGGCCAGTTATCAGCCCAACGTAGCGAACGGATTGAATTGCGAAAGTCCGAAGGTGCTTGTGAAGCGAACGATACGCGAAGATATAGCTATGCCTGATCCGACCAGTACTATACCTACAGAAGTATGTAACAGTACATCGACCAGCACGACCACCGTAACCATTACTATGCCACCCCTTACAACGGAACCGGTAGGCGGAGCAACACAATATGCATGGACAGGATCCTCTGGCGTTACACTTGCTTCAAGCACTGATGTATCGGCTACATTTAAATTCAATGTAAACTTTTCGTCAGGCCAACGGTTTGTAGACAGATCTATAGCGGTACGCAAACAATACGCAAGCTCACCTTCCTGCTTTAAAGAAAAGTCCTATACTATACGCGTATATAATCCATCGGTTGGCGGAACACTTTCATCAGCACCTGACGTCTGCCAGACATCACCGGTAGGAAACATAACACTCTCCGGAAATATAGGCGATGTCATGCGCTGGGAAGTATCGGTAAATGGAGGCCCATTTGCCGAAGATGCTTCGCTCGGAAAAGGAACTACGATTTCTCCTGGTATTCTTTCACCGGGTATATATAAATTTCGTGCTGTTGTTGATAACGGACCTTGTAACGAGGCGGTGAGTTCGGAAGAACAGGTTGAAGTATCTACGAACCCCGGATTACCTGCTAACGCTGGCCCCGATCAGTTTGTATGTCAACTTACCGGAGCAACACTGAACTCCAACCCACTGGCTGCGAGCGATCCTTCACCCGGCACCGGTAAATGGTCATATATAGGAAGTGTGCCTTCGGGATTACCGGAGCCGACCTTCAGCACGGATAAATCTGATCGCAATGCGTTTATATCGGTACCGTCAGCCAACGCTGGCGCCTATACCCTCCGTTGGACGGTAAGCAGCGGTTCGTGCTCGAGCTATGACGATGTTGTGATTGATTTCGGAACGGACCCTACAGATCCGAATGCCGGTCCTGATAAACAAGTATGCGGACCTTCCTCCGTGCTGGAAGGAAATACACCTTCGATCGGAACTGGTAAGTGGAGTGTAATAAGCGGCCCCGGCAGTTGCGCAGGTGCAGCATGTCCTATCAAGATCGACAATACCGGTGCAGCAAGATCAACGGTAAATCTGCAAGGCTCTCCCTATGTATATGGCGCCTATACCCTCCGTTGGACGATCACCAGTGGTGGTGCATCCTGCTTCGAAAAAACAGACGATGTTGTTATTACATTTGATGAGCCCGCGGAAATCACAAGCGCTCCGGATATCGACAGCGTTTGTATCGATCCGAAAAATTTTGCTCCGATAAAAGTTTCCGGTGTAGTTTCCGGTGGTGCAACCGGCGGTCATTGGGAAAATATATCCGGCAACGGTACTATATCTGCCAGCACACAAAGCGGCAGCGGTCCTATTACCATTGAAGCTACCTATACACCTACACAAGAAGATTATGATGCCGGTGTACCGATCCGTGTGAAACTGGTTGCAACACCTGCGAGTACCAGCTCATGTTCATCGGTAGAAGAAGAAGTAAAGATAAATATAGATCGCAAGCCTGCAGCCCATGCCGGCAGCGATATACCCAACATCTGCGAAAGCTTTGTTCAACTGAATGCAGACCCGACAACGTTTAATGCTTCGGGTGAATGGTCTACTACAGTAGCAGGCGTAACGTTTGATGATAAAACAAATCCGCAGACCACCGTGCGCGGGTTAACTGCTGCACCCAGCAGTGTACTTGTTACGTGGACCGTAACCAGTGCAAGCGGACGATGCATATCAGATCCGTCTTCTATCACGCTTACGCGCGCGAAACTTCCGGATGCTAAATCATTCACCACGCGCATATGCGAAGAACCACCGGCAGGTGCACCGGTTACTGCGAATATACTGCTGACAAACTATGAAGATTCCGTTACGACATTACCGGCAGCTGACCGAAGCATAACCTGGTATAGAAACGGAACACCGCCCGCAGGTACGCAGGTTACAGATCCTTCCATTCAGGAAACCAATATCACCTCAGGACAAATATACCTGGCCCGCATTCGCGATCTGTCTTCCAATTGTACCAACGATGCGATGGTTACGGTAGATGTTCGTGCATTACCGGTTGCCAAAGATGCTACGGTTGCATTTTGTGAAGACTCTCCCGGCAGCAACAAAGTATCCAATATAGATCTGAGCGATGCAACGTATGTAAATGAAGTAACCGGAGGTGCCAGCGATGTAACAGTAGCTTGGTATCCTTCATTGTTCGATGCGCAAAACAACACCTTTGAAATTACTTCTCCCGTGGATGTTAACGGAAGCGCGAAGTATTATGCCCGGATTACTTTCAAAGACAAACCTTCTTGCGCAGACTACGCAGAGCTTACGCTTACCATAAAGAATATACCGGCCAGCAGCGAAATTTTCGGAAGAGAATCCGTATGCCAGGGTGATGCCGTTGAGATATACCAGATCACACCTATAAAAGGCGTCAAGTATCGCTGGAACATACCGACTGCCTCCTATAAAGTTTTTGGCGGAGGAACCGACAGCGATTTCTTTGTACTGCTGCAATTCCCTACAGCAAGCCCGAATGGTGTTGCCGATACTATCAGCGTTCAGGTAGAATTGAACGGATGTAGTGCTCCCGTTACTAAAAAGACTATACTCGTTTCTCCTACTCCCGGCAAGCCTACTATACATGGCGATTCAGTAGTTTGTGAGAATGATGAAGGTATCAGCTACAACGTGACCCCTAACAACTATCCGACTTCATCCTATAGTTGGGAGATACGGAAGTTGTCTGACAATTCACAAGGGGGAGCATTTATTTCGGATGGCCAGGCAACGAATAAGATACTCGTCAATTTCCTTACGGAAGATGTTGTCATCAGTGTACAGGAAAGCAATTCGATATGCGTTAGTCCGTTGGCGAAAGATACTATACGGGTGAACAAGCGACCGATCATGCTGAATGGCGATGCTGATGTCTGCAGTGATTATGCGACCGGAGTAAAATTCCAGGCGGATCCATCAAGTCCGGTTCCTATCAGTAAATATAACATTACCAATGCGAGCTTCGCTACAGAGATCATACCGATCGTTGGTCCGACCAAAGGCTCAGGTGTTGCTGATGATGCCATCGCGAACGACCAGTTCCAGAACCTGAAAGCGGTTCCTTTACCGGTGAACTATACTGTTATACCTGTAAATATAGGGGCCACGGGTAAAGAATGTCCGGGAGATGCCGAGATCATTACGCTTACCATTAAGCCTGAACCACAGCTTCACCCTACTCTCGACAAAGAACTATGCAGCAATATTGAAACCGGGATCGTCCTGGCGTCTGCTTCCAATACATTCCCCGCAGACAAGTTCATCATTGAAAGTATATATGTACCGGCTGGTGTAAAAGCTATTTCGTCTATACAAACACCGGACGCAACCACGCAGTATAATTCGGATGCCATTAAAAACCATCGGTGGGAAAACACGAACGGTGCCGACAGTACGGTAGTATATACTATACGCCCGTACAGTACGCAATTGAATTGTGCCGGTGCACCACGTCAGGTAAAAGTCACGGTTCATCCGAATACAGTCATCAAACCTGTTGCAGACTTTACAGCTTGTAATGATAATTTGCTGGATGTTGCATTTGAATCTCTTAACAACACCGATGCAACCTTTACATGGTCTGTGAAGAATGCAGATTCCTATATCACCACGGGATCAAACGCAGGTCAGGGTGATATCAGTAACCTGCTGGTAGAAAATTCTAAAGCTATAGACGGTGCTATAACATTCGAAGTGATCGGTACAAACCCGGCAACGGAAGGAAGCTGTACCGGACCTGCCATTACTTTTACAGTAACTGTACATCCTTCTCCGGAAGCAACAAAAATCGAAAAGACCGTTTGCTCCGATGTTCCGGGAGGCAATACCTATACCGCTGACCTGAAAGCGCTCGAATCCTCAATAACACCGAATGCCGGCAAGGCTGACACAAAAATTACCTGGTATAAAAGTCAGACGCTGAATAGCGCTGATCTCATTCCGGATGCAGCCCTGAAAGCCTATATCGTAGAGAACCAGGTACCACTTTATGTGAAGGTAGAATATATACCAACTAGCTGTACCAATGTTGTTACCGTTGAGTATACTGTAAACCCTTCTGTATCCTTCGAAGCAACACCACGAAACTTACTCTGCAACGGTCTTAGTAACGGAGAGATTAGTGTTGTTGTTAAAAATGGTACACCTACCTATTCGTACAAAATCAACAATGCTATTCCGGTAACAGCGCCATCCGATAATTATACCTTCACTTCATTGTCAGGAGGTAACTATACCATTGTAGTGCAGGACTTGAAAGGATGCAGCGCTACTTCTGTTGTATCGTTGTTCGAACCTACGGCATTGGTAGCCGATGTAAAATTGAAGAAAGCGATCAGCTGCTTCCAGGCTAAAGATGGCGAAATAGAAACGATCGTAACTGGGGGCACTGCACCTTATACTGAATACCGAATCGTACAAAGCAACGAGCTCGATGCCGACAACGATGGTATATTTCAGAACCTCGGTGTAGGAAGCTATAACGTGCGCGTAAAAGATACCAACGGCTGCTTTGCTACTTCGGAAATGCTTACGATGGATCAACCGACACCAGTGGAAATCAGCACCGTATCGGTCGCTACCGATGACGATGGGTATAACCTGACGTGTAAAGATGCTACCGATGGTGAAGTGAAAGTAACGTTCACCGGTGGTACGCCAGCTGCTACAGGCTATACGGCTGTACTCACGAAAGTAAATGATGCAACAACCTCTGCTACACTACAGGGTATAGACAGCGTTCGGTTCAAGGATCTTGGTAAAGGCACTTATACCATCGTGATTAAAGATGGCAACAATTGTGCATCGCGTCCTTCGGCTGCGACTATATTAAATCCGCCTGCGTTGAATGGAGGGTCGATAGGTGTAGATCAATCCGTGTGTCTCAATTCACCGGCAGAGAAAATCACGGAGCTTTCACCTCCCTTTGGCGGTGTGGAAAATTACCGTTACCAATGGCAACAGCAACAGACACCGGATGGCGAAGCGCCAACAACAGACAACTGGATCGATATACCGGCATCTGCGAATGGAAATTCGAATGAATATACTCCTGAGATTCTAAGCCAGACTACATACTTCAGAAGACTCGTGTGGAGTGTCTCCACGCGTACGGGTAAATATTGTGAAGTAAAAGGAACGGATGAGCGTGAAATGGTAAAGATCACCGTAAACCAACCACCGGTGGTTCGCCTGGATGCTCCTTCTAACCTATGCTATGGTAAACCGGGACAAATCAAACTGATTGTAGAATCCGGTGCTATACCTATTACCTATAGCTATACCGATGGCACCAATACCGTACTGAATGAAGAAGGTGGAAAAACCAGCGTTGTTGTTCTCCCAGAAATCACGGAAGATAAAACCTATAAATTCTATGACATTGTTGATGGCAATGGCTGTAAAGGAGATGATCAGGAAGCAAGCATCAGCGTTGTAAAAGTCTCCACCGACTTTTCGATTGTAGGTTCCGATGCACAATGTCCCGGCAATGAATTTGAATTCAAGTGGAACGTTGAACCGGATGTAAAATACGAATGGGTTTGGTCGCGCGACAGCTCGACTGTAATTCGTGAAGATTCATTATCGGCTGGCGACCACACCATCAAGCATGGGTTTGCTGCGGGGTCACCGAACAACTCCACAGTATATAATGTAAAGCTGAAGGCATCGAACTTCTTATGTACACCCGATCCTACAACGCGTGAGATCACTATATATCCACTCATTGCACTTAATGTATTACCAGGTGACACCTCGCTCTGTAGCGGACAGACGATAACCTTCCAGGATCAGTCTTTGGGTATCGATCATGGTACATGGTACTATCATATACCCGGCACACCAGACAGGCTGGAGGAAAAACCGGCACCGGCAGCAGAAGTATCGTATGTGATGACCAATACATCCACACAAGAACCGATTATATACGAAGTAGTATACCAGGCCTCCAACGCAGAAGGTTGTAGTGGTGAATATCGGAAAGAAGTGGTGGTATACCATAGTGCTACGGCCGACTTTACATACGACAATGCACCACCGCTGACTGCAGGACTGTCAACTATTACATTTACCAATACATCATCAACCATCAATACCAACGACTTTGAGTATATATGGGACTTCGATGATATAAAAGCTACACCGCCTACCGCGAATGGGGCCGGACCTT
Source organism: uncultured Chitinophaga sp. (assembly GCA_966211525.1). Classification (GTDB taxonomy): domain Bacteria; phylum Bacteroidota; class Bacteroidia; order Cytophagales; family Cyclobacteriaceae; genus Ohtaekwangia. Next base: position 20,778 of record CBIHOZ010000054.1, read on the forward strand.
ACACGGTGGAATATCATGCTGCGGGCACCAAAGAAGTACGCTTGACAGTTACGAACATCGCAGCACGCAATGCGGGTGAAACGTGTTCGAGTACAAAGACGGAGAAGATCACCATTCTGTTACCAGCCGTAAAAGCAGCCTTCACCGCTACACCAATGGCGGCATGTTTCCCTGCCAATATTGAAGTGACGAATCTTTCACCGGGTGCCGATGCATTCCATTGGACACTTTACAACGGCAGCACACTGGCAGACAGTTCATCCTTGCGCAATCCGGTGTTCCGGGTGTCCAAACCGGGGAAATATAGTATATCATTAAAGGCAGAGTTCCGCTCCACGGGTCAGAGTGATAGCACGAGCGTATCCGGCATCGAAGTATTTGATGTTCCTACGGCCAACTTCGAACTCCGTCCTTCGGTAGTATATATACCGGACATGGAAACACAAACATTCAACTTCTCAACCGGTGCGAATCAATATAGCTGGAATTTTGATGACGGCACTACCTCGGATGAGACCGAACCAAAACATCTCTATACACTCGAAGGTAAATATGCCATTACACTCGTAGCAGGCTTCGACAACGGCAGTAAAGATGTGAATGGTGATGGTACGCTGGATGGAAATGTAGTGTGTTATGACACTGCGCGACTCCAGGTTGTAGCAATACAGGGCGGATCATTAAAAGTACCGAATGCATTTACACCAAACGTAAACGGCTCTACGCATGGCAACGGTGTACCCGGCAGTGGAACGTTCAACGATGTGTTCATGCCGATTGTAAAAGGCTCTGAAGAATATACCATGCAGATATATGACCGCTGGGGAAATATGATCTATGAAACGCTGGATAAAAATCATGGCTGGGACGGATACGACCGGAATGGAAAACTGATGCCGGCAGGTGTATATGTATACAAGCTGGTGATCCGGTTAAGCAATGGGCAGCGTACCACCAAAGTTGGAGACATCACCCTGATCCGGTAATTATATATATCCTCTAATAGAACGAAGCGATGAAAAGATTTATAGTATTCATTTTTCTGTGTGCAGGATTTGTTGCATCCGGTCAGGATCCGCACTTCTCACAATATTACCAGGCACCGCTATACCTTAACCCAGGGTTTGCCGGTATAACACCGCAGCAACGCCTCGTGGTGAACCACCGTATACAGTGGCCGAGTCTGCCGCAGGCATTCTCCACCTACGCAGCTTCTTACGATATATTTGTAAATGAACTGCGCAGTGGCTTTGGTGTACTTTTTACAACCGATAAAATGGGTTCGGCCGGCTGGCGCACAACAACAGCCAGTCTGCTATATTCTTACAAGATAAAACTTACCAGCAAGCTTGTCTTCTCGCCCGGTATATCGTTTGGCTATGGTATGAATGGAATTGACCGCAGCAAGTTGCGCATGGGTGACGGACTCGAATATAACGGTACTTCGCTTGACCCTGAACTGAACCGGATTGGCAATGAAAATTATCTCGACTTCGGATCAGGTTTTGTTTTATACTCGAAGGAGATCTGGCTCGGAGCTTCCTTCTCACACATTAACCAGCCGGAGCTTTCAGTATTGGGAGAAACCAGCAGACTGTCGATGAAGACATCGATACACGGTGGTGTAAAGATACCGCTGCAAGGTTCTCGCACCGCGCGACAATCGTACCTCACACCTTCTTTCATCTACCAGATGCAAGGTGCTTCCTTCTCTCAACTGGATCTGGGATTGAATTATCACATCGACCCGGTATCGCTCGGACTTTGGTATAGAGGAAAGCCATTCCAGAAAGGTATAAACAACAGCGTTGAGCAAGATGCCTTCATTATTTTCCTCGGGCTATATTTCAAGAATTTCAACATCGGGTATAGCTACGACTTTACCATCTCCAAACTGCAGTCGGCATCCGGTGGAGCGCATGAAGTTTCACTTGTATACGAATTCGCAGCACGTAACGCAGACAAGAAGAAAAAGAAATACAAACTCATCCCCTGCCCTTCCTTCAACAGCAAAGAAGGCTTCTGGAATTAGCAGTGCTCTCAACAAAAAATACCCGCGCTCATGATGTTCACAATGATTGATCAAAACCGAAACAGAAAGCCAGCAGCATTGCTAAAGGTTATCGGTTTTTTACTCGCATGGAGTTATAGCATAACAACAACCTATGCACAAACACCCGTGATACAATTCGTGAGCAAATCAAGCGGCAGCATGGAGCAACTTGTAACATTGAAGGGCAGCGGCTTTGGCACCGATGCAACGAAAGTACTGGTAATGTTTGGTGCCGCCAAAGCAGATATAGTATCGGTAAGTGATCAGGTGCTCACCGTAAAAATTCCAGCCCTTACTACGTTCGATAACATTGCCGTTACCAATCTCACCTCCAACCTGACAGGCTATACGCAGAATCCTTTTCTCCTGAGCTTTCATGGTGACGATGCGCAGCCGTTCAACCCTAACAACCTCGAAGGACAGTTTGATTTTCCGGGAGGTGTTGCCAAAGAAGAAGGTCTCTACGATTTATGTCTATGCGATCTTGACGGTGATCGTAAAAGTGATCTCGCTGCAGCCAGCGACAACTTTGCCAAGATCAATATATACCGAAACACTGGTACAGGACCCGGCAATGTTGCGTTCAACAGTAACACGGCTGTAAATCTTTTTTCGCGTACGCTTCAGATCAAGTGTGGCGATCTGAATGGTGACGGCAAGACTGATCTCATTGCAACCGAGAAAGGATCGACCAATAAAATATTTATACTGGAGAATAATAGTCCTGGGCCGGGTACGCTGTCGTTTACATCACAGTCCGTACGACTTACTGACATTACTCCCCGGCATATTGAAATAGCCGATATGGACCTGGATGGTAAGCCCGAGTTGATCGTTACATCACAAGCCAGCAATGCTGTGCTGGTGTTGCAGAATAAAAGTACCCGCACGTCTATCATCTTTGCGCCCGTACCAGTAACAATTCCGATTTCCGGTATAGCCGGTACCGATGCATTGGCTGTAGCCGATATAGATGGCGATCGTTTACCGGATATAATTACTGCGCCGTATCAGGCCAACGGAGATATATGGGTGGCAATGAATAGTTCTATTCCGGGTTCACTATCCTTTGCGAGTGCGCAAAAGTTTACCGCAGGTACCGCAATCAATACCATTCGCACCGGAGATATAGATGGCGATGGAAAGACAGATATAGCTTTCACACAATCGTCCGCTTCGGTTGGTATCTTACTGAATCAGTCAAACGCATCGGGTATATCTTTTGGTGCCATCAAAACATTTACCACAGACGTTGGTCCCTGGGGACTTGCGTTTGGTGATCTTGATGGTGATGGGAAAGCAGATCTTGTTACGGCCTCTGTCAAAAAGAAATCGCTTACTATTCTGAACAACACCAGTACACCGGGCAACATATCTTTTCAAACAACAACGAAAGCCACTACCTATCTCAATCGTCATGTAACCATAGGCGATGTGGACAGTGATGGTAAGCCCGATATAGCCTTTACCAGTGTTGATGATCCATTACAAAATATAGCAGCCTCAAAAGTTTCCATCTTCCGGAACAAGACGTGTATGATTCCGGAAGTAACACCGGCCGGACCGCTGAACATTTGTAGCAGTAATGCCACTCCCCTTACCGCTACACAAGGCGGAGGTATCGTATATGAGTGGACAAACCTCTCCGCCAACGCAACCTCCTCCGGCACAAATATCTTTACTCCCACCGTCTCCGGAGATTACAACGTGAAGGCTACTGCTGAAGGCGGGGCTTGCATGCCGGTATCAAACACCGTTAAAGTTACAATTGCTGCAGGTGCTGCCTCTGATCCTCAGCCTGCGAACAACGGTCCGGTGTGCCAGGGAAAAACACTTATACTCTCGTTAAAAAATGACCTGGGTGCTGGCTACAGTTACCAATGGACAGATGCTTCCGGAAAAGTTGTCGGCACGGATGCTACGGTTCAAATCGACAATGCGAAGATTGCAGACGCAGGTATATACGCTGTTAATGTATATGCCGGCGATGCAGCTACCGGATGTCTTGCACGAACAGCAACAACCACGGCACAGGTCACAGCCATACCGGACTTTAGCATTCAGCGTTCTACGCCCGAAGTAATCTGTGGCGGACAACTATCAACGCTCACCGTCTTTCAGTATAGTACAGACTTTGCTTACCAATGGTATGAACGAACTGCAGGAGCGCTTTCATCTGGAAAGTCAATTGTGCGGGGAACATCTGGTGAGTATTATTACACGGCAACTTCTGTCAATCCCAATTGTCCTGTAGCAACATCATCACCTGCCAAACTTACGGTTGCAGATCCCCCGGCTCCGGCATTCGATGCACCTACATCGGCATGTCAGGGCACTACAGTCACCTTCAAAAATAACACGAGTGCATCCGGAACGGCCGAAGTATTTTACACCTGGAATTTTGGTGACTCACAGACATCCACAGAGCGAGATCCGGTACATATATATACTTCCGCCAATCCATCATATTCAATCACGCTCAGTGCATCCTACACCAGCGGTGCATGCGCGCGTACAGCCACGAAGACTATATCTATAACGGCAGCCATTCCTCCGGTTATGAGCAGCAGTACGGGAGTATACGAAATATGCGAAGGACAATCTCTTGTACTATCGCTCTCAGGCTCGTTCAGTAATTACAAATGGAATACCGGAGCTACGGATCCATCCATTACCGTAACACAACCCGGAGCCTACACGGCAGAAGTTACGGGCAACGATGGATGTGTCTTCTCGGTAACCGGTAATGTTGCTGCACTGCCTCCTCCTCATGTAGTGGCTACTGCACAACCTGCAACTATTAACGAAGGCGAAAGCAGTCAACTGGAAGCATCCGGCCTAACCACCTATACCTGGGAACCTGCTATATCTTTGTCGCAGACCGATATACCCAACCCGGTGGCAAAACCAACCGTATCGACATTGTATACCGTTCGTGGTGAAGACGATCACGGTTGCGCAGGAGAAACTACTGTAGAAGTGCGTATACAAAACGCAACCGTATCAACCAAGCTTAAGCCAAGCCTCTTCTTTTCTCCGAATAACGATGCTATCAATCCATACTGGACGATCGAAAATATACTGGACTACCCACAATGCAGCGTCACAATCTTTGATGACAAAGGCATTAAAGTATTTGAAGCAAAACCTTACCTGAATACCTGGGACGGCACGATCAACGGCAGAGCACTTCCCGATGGTGTTTACTATTTCATCATTCGCTGCGATGGCCAGGAGAAAACTCCGCGCACCGGGAGTATCACGCTGCTTCGATAATATATACTTTATACTTTATACTTTAAAGCGTCATCAATTCGGCTACGCGTGCCGTGGCGTCCTGAACATCGATGTACGCAGGTATATCTTTCCGGTTGTCCCAATTCTCTTCCCATTTCAGTATCTGTAACCGAACCGCTTCTTCATCAAACTTCTTTCCGGCAGCATGCGCTTTCTTCATCTCTTCGAAGAACATTTTCCAGCGGGGAACATAGAAATCTTTATACATACCCTGCCATGATTTTGAAGCATAATCTTTCAGGTTATCGCCTCCCCAAATCGTGATCTGCGTCCGCGCGTTCTGAATATATAGTTCAGACTCTTGCGCATTGTCTCCATAACGCGAAGCATCATCCAACCACGATCCCAGCACGTTCAATTGCTGCACACCAATCAGCGTATCGAGCTTTCCGGCTAATAAAAATGTTTTGTCTGCCAGAGCATCACCCTGCGTAATGTTACCAGATTTATAGGCCTTCGTTGCATCGATCAATATAGAATCAATATGCATACTCATATAGTGACGTGTGAATTCAACCAGATCGTGTGCGAGCAACGGATTGTTCTTATTTTTCTCCGCCTCCTTTAATAAAAGCTGCAGTGCTTTTCGGAGTTTCGGTTTATCACTTGGGTACCCGGTAAATTCAACAATGCCTGCCGTTGGTCGTTTGAATAACAGGTAAGCTCCACCACCTTTCCACCAGCGCGGTGTCCAATAACGTGTTTGAAAAACAGACTCCTTCAGTAAATCCCAGGAGGCTACTATATCTTCTGAAGTATAGCCGTAACGATCCTGGCTATATTGCCTGATCCAGTCTTCCCATACTATACCTTCACCAGACCACGACAAATCATATATATACTCATATACCACCGAGTTGTTATGCAGTCCTTCCGGCAAAACACCGTAGCCCACCAGGTTTCGTTTGTCGGTGTTATTGAGCAAACCGGTTACTTCTTCATTATAAAACTCGAAGTCACCATATACCGGGTTCGATCCTCCGTAGTTGTGAACATAGCCATACGTCCACTGCTTGCCTCCATACGCCTTGGTGCGTTTCCATATACCGGGATAGCGATCGTTACCAAAATCCTGAATGATCATTTTTGATGGCGGCACTTTACTCAGAAAAGATTGAATAGACGTTGTGTCCCAAAAAACAGAATCGTTACCAAAGAGCCACCCTTGCATAACCCACGTTGCAGAAGAATCACCCTGCTGAATGGATTTATATACCGCTTCACCATATTCTGCAAGCAGGCTTTGTTTGTTGGCAGCCGTAACGGGTGGCTTCATTTCGTTAAATGAATCCGCGAGGTAGAAAGATGCATCGCCATACATCTCCTGGTATATTTCAATAAATCGTTTACCAATGGTGAGGAACAATGGATCTTTCGGATCAAGCATATAGGTACCTTCAAACCCCTTCTCCCACGGTTCAAGTTGGCGTATCTGAGCTGACTGAAATTTTTCTTTCAGTTTAGCCGGTACATAACCGCTGAAGGCAGGTACTACCGGTTGCATACCCAGTGATCGCATGCGCTCGAGTATTTGCTTTTGCAGCGCCTCTTTCTTTTTGATATAGCTCATCGGCAGCGGCCCGCCATAACCATTTATATTGCCCATACGATGCCAGGGTAAAAATGCTGCACCGCTAAAGTGTTCGAGTATATCTGCATCGGTGAGTCCCATTTCTTTCCACAGTCGCAGATATACCGCCTCCTGTCCTTCCATCGCTGAAGGCATGTTGATGCCGCGTATTGCCATCCAGTCAATCTCTTTTTCCCAGCGCTCCCAATCCCACCAAACGGTAGTATAACCGAAGACGCACACGTTAAGGTATTGCCGATAAACGAAAGGAGATTGTAAAGTTTGTAAAGGCACATCGGGCCATTGTGTCGGCAAGCTTACGCGATTGCCTTCCCAGCTTATATGAACAGCCCCAACCTTTCGAAGGTATGTATAGGCACCATAACATATAGCAGGGATTGAACTGCCTTCTATAATTACTTCACCACGTGCCGTGCTGATGGTTACCTGGTCGGTAGCATGGTTGGTCAGTCGCAATACAAATTCATTTGCCCGTGGTCCTATCAATCTTTCCAGAGCGTTATAGGCGGGCATAACATTCGCGTTGTACTCGCGTATTTCCCGGCCGGTTCTGCAGGAAATTAAAAGTATAAAACAGAATAACAGGCAACCGGTATATTTACCGCTGCTATAGAGTGCTTTGTGAACGGATTGACCGAAGCGAACAAAAGAGGTGTCTGGCATGTGCTATAGTTATGGATATACCATAAATATAGCACTAAATACAAACATCCGCATAGGCTATATTTACCTATTGGTCGAGCCAGGCTTCGGCTTCTTCTGCGGATCTGAAATTTTGCTTGGGAAACTGTGTGGTTTTAGCCACGGCATTGAGCTGCATCTCGGCGAGGTCATCGTCACGCAGTATTTCGGCAACCTTTACAACACCGGCTTTCAGCAAGATTGCCTGCGCCTGTTCATGAAGCTTCACCACTTCTTTGGGATGCGTTTTCATTTCAGAAGCATCGGTTAAAAGCGTAAAACCTCTCTTCAGTTTGGATACTGCTGCAGTCCAGTGCTTGAGATAATCCGGCACAGCTTCGGGGTTTCTCCAGAAGCCTATAATTTTCAGGTACGCTCTGTTTTTCTCCGGAGATACGGAGATGATGTAAAATTTGTTGTCGCTGATCTTTACGAGGGGCATAGGGGTATGGCTTTTTGAGATACTAATCTATCTCATTTTTTGATTGTACTCAACGGCTGCATTCCTTCTTTTGTTACAACCGTCACAACGTAAGCCCTACCCTTTGCTAATACTGCAGATTGCCTACATAGGTACACAGCGTGGCGTTATGCCTGCATAGTTCTGTATGTAAATCCTTGATAACGGGTGAATACTCATGATATTTTCTGAACTCTTCGAATGAATGTATCAATGCCTTGCAACGCAGGTTCTTCACAATCGGAGAAAGCTTATGAATCTCTGCGCGTATACCGTCCATGTTTTCCTCCGCTACGTATCGCCCTATATTTTCCTCCATTAACCGGAAATCACCAATGAGAATGGTCTTGATTTTTTCCATCTCTTCCGGATTATAGTTGAATACATCTTCATAGAACTGGAACGACAGGAAGTCTTCTTCCTCTCTTCGCTTCGGACAAACTTTTACAATTTTTCTGATGAGGGCATCAAGCTGGAAAGGCTTTGTGATGATGTCCTGAATGTGATACATAGCTGTGCGCGTCTTGAGATTCTCCGACAACGCTTCGGCTGTAAAAGCAATAACAGGTGTATGATTGTTCCGTCCTCCCTGCTGCAAACGCAACGCTTCAGTCACTTCGTAACCACTCAATCCCGGCATCTGCAAGTCCATCAGGATAACATCAAATGTTTTATTGGCGGTGTGCTTCAACGCTATCTCACCATCCGCAGCCAACGTACATTCTACTCCGCAGTCTTTCAGATAACTTTCTACTACCATGCGGTTAGATTCTACGTCTTCCACATATAAAATCCGATAGCCTTTGAACGATGCGAGCAGTGCATTTTCATTTCGCTCTTTAATATTCACATGCTGCGGTATAGCAACGGCACATATATTAAACGGTACTACGACCGAGAATACAGAGCCCTCACCTGCTTTACTCTTCACTGATATCTCGCCATTCAATACGGATACAAGACTTTTGACAATAGAGAGTCCTAACCCTGTACCGCCAAATTTTCGTGATATATACTTTTCAGACTGATGGAACGGCTGGAATATATAGGGCAGTTTTTCTTCCGAGATGCCTATACCGGTATCATGTACTTCAAACAAAAGCTTGCACTGACTTTCGTTCTTGGTGACTAACGATACTTTTACTTTTACCTGACCATGTTGTGTAAACTTCAATGCGTTGTTAACAAGATTATTCAGGATCTGGTTAAGACGCATGGAGTCTCCGCTTAACATCGTTGGTATGGTTGCATCGGCCGTCACGCGGAAGTCAAGTCCCTTCTCTGATGCTATAGGTTGATACGCAGCCTGGAACTGCTGCAAAAATTCTATGGTATTGAACGTTATATCTTCCAGCTCAATCTTACCAGCCTGTATCTTATTAAAATCAAGTATATCATTCACCAGGTGTAACAGGTTGTCACTCGAATACTTCAGCGTTTTCATAATAGACAACTGATCTTCGCGCGGTTGTTTCTTCAACAACAGATTCGACAAACCTATAACGGAGTTGAGCGGAGTGCGTATCTCATGACTCATCACCGAAAGGAAATCTTCTTTTTCTGCCGATGCTATTTCCGCCAATCGCTTCGCTTCCATAAGTTCGGCTTCACGTTTCTTGTCCAGCGTTATATCGTAACTGAATGAGAAGTACCCGGCGAACTCTCCGTTCTCAGTAACCGGCACCATGTGTTTGAGACACCACACCAGGTTTCCGGATTTAGCACGGTAACAAATTTCACCATGCCAGCCACGACCTTCCATCACTTCAATCCAGATGTTCCTGAAGAATTCATCGGTATGCATACCGGAATTGTACAGCGTATATTTTAGTTCGTTGTAGGTGCTGCCAATGATCTCGGAACGATCATATCCCATCACACTTTCGAACATCTCATTCACATCAGAAATCTTTCCATCGCGATCGCACAAAACAATGATCGCAATTTCATTCAGCGCGTCAGTCTTGAGTTTTAATTGTTCATAGGTATGCTTCAGTACACGCTGTGATATCGTGAGCTTATGGTTTGTACTTTCAATCTGACGTGATCGTTTACCCAACTCTTTCAACAGGTAATTGAGCTTACGGTTTAGCGTTTTATACTCACGCACAGAATTGGTAAGTCGTGCATTGGAGCGATTAAGCTTTTCTTCATAGGCAATTTCATATCCTATATCCCGCGTCAAACAACGTATACCAGTAACAACGCCATCCTGATCTTTTATAGCGCGAAAACTTTTCTGGCACCATATATAGGTTTTGTCTTTGCGCCTCATGCGGACTTTCATCATAACCGATTCATCCGGCTGACTGATCGCAAGGCGAAAATTAGTGAGAAGCTGACGTCTGTCCATCGGGTGAACACGATCTCCGGTTAACTTCTGTCCTACGATCTCTTTGGGTAAATGCCCAAACATGCGCACTACCGCAGGCGACATATACTGTACAACACCATTCAAATCATATAGTCCAAGAACTTCATGACCCGACTCGGCTAATATCCTGTAACGCTCCTTGCTAAGTCTTAACTCTTCTGCTATTCGTTTCGATTCGGTTATATCCCAGGCTACACCAAAGATCTCAATTGGCTTACCATCTTCATTCCGGAATACATCACCTTTCAATCGGATCCAGCGCACTGGCTTTCCTTCTTCCGGTGCTGTCCGATGCTCAACTTCAAAAGGTTGATAGTGCTCGATACTGATAGCAGCGGCCATCGAAATTTTGTCGATGTCTTCTGGATGCACACAGCTATAGAAGCGCTCGTTTGTGATCACTTCCGATGGGTCTACATCATATACTTTATACGTTGTTTCAGACCAGAGTGAGCTGTTTGTATTAAAGCTCCAGCGCCAGCTGCCTATATCCGAGTAATGCTGCGATAACCGGAAAAGTTTTTCCATTTCCTGCGATGCCTTCTCTGCCGCGAGCCTTTCTGTTATATCGATGAGTACATACATGCGGCAGCGCTCGTTCTCCAGCACTATATCTCCCGCCTGTACTTCGAATGAACGTACCTTGTTATCCTTATCATAAAAATGCCCTATAAAGGATTGAGGTGTTTCTTTACCTTCCCTATAGTTATGAATGATGGATTCGATCAACTCGCGCGTTTCTGTGGTAGCACGTGTAGTCACGCGAACTATACCTTTCTGAAAATAGTCCTCTATATTTTCATAACCGAAAACCCGGAGCAGTGTTTTGTTCGCATAAATGATCTCCTGGTTTCGCGCTATGGAAACGCCAAGCAACGTACTTTCAATAAGTGTTTTATACTTTACTTCACTTTCGAGGCGAAGCGCTTGCTCTTTCAACAACTCCAGGTTTTTACGCTCTACTTCCAGTTTTCTTTTCGCAGATAATCGCTGACGACTCAGGATCAAAAAGAATACACAGACAAGACCACCCAACGTGATAAGTATACTATTTCTGCGGTGTACTTCGATTTGATGCTGATGCGACAGAACGGAGATCTCTTTTTGTTTCTTCTCCATTTCATAGTTGCTGCGGAATCGCTCGATGGCGTTCTTGTTTTCAGACCGCTGCAAACTATCATTCAGCGACATGTATAGTTTTTGATAGGCATACGCTTTCTTAAAATCATTATCAGCTTCGTACGCTTTCGATATGAGTTCATAGCTATCCGCTATATCTTCTTTTGCATTTACCTGAAGCGCATATTGTAATGCACGTTGCGCTGCAAGCAACGCTTCTTTATGCTTGGACTGCTTGAGGTAAATTTCGCTGATGGCCGCATATATAACAGCATAACGGGTAGTGGCTCCGGCTACCTGTGCCTCCTGCAATGCACGTTGCTGATATATAAATGCTTCTTCCAGCTGGTTTCTCCGCATGTATATTTTACCGATGGAATTCAGTGCTACACTTACGGAAGATTTGCTGCCAAGCTCTTCATTTAGCTTTAACGATCGACTATAATATTCGAGCGCGAGCGAATCTTTTCCTTCGCGTTCCGAAACGATAGCGATGTTATTGAGCGCGCGGGCAATTCCGCTTTTATAGTTTAACGCTGTCCATACTTCCAGTGCTTTATCAAAGTAACGATAGGCCTCCTGGTTGTCTTCCTGCGTGAGGTAGATGACGCCTATATTGTTATAGCAGGCAGCGATGAGTCTTTTATTTTGAAGCTGCTCGTAGATGCGGAGCGCTTTCAGGAAGTAGTCAATACCAAGGTATGATTTACCAGTACGATCATTATATACTCCCAAAAAGGTATAGGCCTTGGCAGTGCCCTGTGGGTATTCAATCTTTTCAGAAAGCGTCAGGATCTGATTGGCAGTTTCAGGAATGGCATCGTAATCTACATAAGACTGTGCATCGCATAAAAGAATCAGCGTCTTCACGCGGTTGGTGTCTTGCCGAAGAACTTTCAGCACAGTCTTTAAGCTATCGATCTTTCTGTTCTGGGCGAGCGTAGCATTAAAGCCAAGCAAACTCGCCAGGAATAAACAGAAAATTACCCTCCCCTTCATGACATGCGGATTTAGAATGACGCGTTCATCCCTGCATGACCTGCTGGCCACAACTTTACGTGTTCATATACAGGCTTGCCGGATATATACCTTTAGAACCGTATTTTCTGTTCGGCTATTTTAGCCACCAGCTCTGTTGTGTTCTTCAAATCGAATTTACCCAGCACGTTGGCGCGGTGTGTCTCAATTGTTCTCGGGCTCACCTCCATGCGTGCAGCAATTTCTTTACTCGAGCATCCTTCGATCAGGTATTTAACAACTTCTTTTTCTTTGCTGGTAAGGAATGGCAGGCCGCGGTATGATTTCTTGTAAAGGCTGCTTACCAGTAAGTTTGATATCTCGAGGGAGTAAAACTTCTCACCCTGTAACACTTTGTGCAGGCCCAGTATGAGTTCTTCAGACTCTACGTCTTTATGGATATAGCCATCTATTCCGGCTTCCATCGCGTTCACTATATAGAATTCCTCTTTGTGCGAGCTGAGTATAACCACTTTTATACCCGGCTTTTTCTCTTTGAAGTACTTTGCAACATCCAACCCGCTCTCCTTATCCAACGAAATATCAATCAACACAAGGTGCGCATTCAGATCCTGAACGTGAGGCTTTACAGCCGTGAAGCTGTTGAACTCGCCTACTACATTAAACCGGGGATCTTTTTTCAGGATTGATACAAGACCGATTCTGAATAGTGCGTGATCATCAATTACAATTAGTTTTACCATATAGTTATTGAGTTTTTCTTTTCTGTCAAATCTTTTGCCGGCTGAAATCTCCAACCAACCGTAAGTGAGTAACCGTGTACTTTAGATGCTTAAAGCGAACAAGGGTAACAACATATTCAGATTGATCCCCTGACCTCTGGACAAAGATGTAACCCCCTTTACGATATCACGCAAATTGCACCATGACAAAAAGGTGTACTTTGCTCCCGCACGTTATCAGATCGATCTAAAAAGGGTACCTTTTGTTAAATGCACCTTGCTCCTCTTCTTACCGTTCCTCCTGATATAACGACCATTCATACCGTTTCTCATCCTAAAAGTAATGTCCACCCGTACGTCCAGCATGTAACTTTTACTTAGAATGTTGTACGTGTTGACATAAAAAGAACAAGGCCCCAAATTCTCTTCCATAGAATTTGAGGCCTAAAATCAGCCTACCAATGGGGTAGGTATTTTGTATAAGATTTTGAAAAACTAGCGCTTGCCTTTCAGTTGGAATGCCCGGGTAACGTTAAAACCCAGATGTATATCACCATCAAAAAAGTCTCCATCGGTTTCCGTAATGAAGGAGCGTTCGATCATACCGCGGGTATTCGTCAGGATGATCTGGAATACGTGGCCGCCCGTTTCAATATCCACAGCTATACCAATGGCATCATTGTAAGAAGCAGAGGCACTCGGGTTAACCCGGTAATAGTACTCCAGGTTGACCGAAACACTCGGTGTCATTTTTATACGACCGCCCACTCCGACAGCAACCTGGTTGTTATCACCTTCATCAAGTGCAACCCAGTTTTTATGTACCAACGTAGGCATTAACTGAAGCGATAAAGCGGACGTAAATTTTCTGGCGATTAAAAGCTGAGCTGTGTATGATAACCGGTCGGTACGCTGAAAACCGTCTGGTACATCTGCATCTTTAGGAGATGTTTTATACCCGGTACTTCCAAATGCCGTTACCGTAACAGGCGACCCTGCTTTTGACTGCTTTACTAATTTATACTTCAGGTAACCGTCAACTGTTTTGTCAACGGAATTACGACCAATGCCTATACCAAAGTTATCGGTGATACCATATTCCAATCCCAGACGCACATACGCATCATCCAATCCGTACATTTCATACAAACCACCGTTCAACCGGCCGAAACGGTGCGAGAAGATAAACTCCAGTGTTCCTTCGCCGATGGTTTCAACCGAGTGACCATTTATTAAACGTGTGCCCTTAAAGGTTTGCGCGGTATACGATGGTTCCTTTTCCGAGCTTGACTCGAGCTCCCTCAACAGATCGTCTTGTGCAAAAGCCTGCGATGTACAGAAGAATACAAAAATAGTTTTTAACGCGACTATATTTCTCTTGATCGACTGCATGTGTCTCTTAGTGTTTGTATGTAAAATTTACGGTTACCTCTACCTGCTCTGCTATATTCTGCCACATCAGTTTCGGGATATCTACTTTATAGTCTGCTAACTTCACAATGAATACCGATTTCATTACCAGTTTATCACCCTGCTTCTCGATCGTGCCAGGTATCTCCACGTCTTTCGTAACTCCGTGAATTGTTAATTTACCCTGTGCCTTCACATTCTGCGTAGCGGCATTGAGATCGAAACCAAGAATCTTTCCCTGAAATGTAGACTTCGGATATTTTTCAGTCTCCATATACTTCTCATTGAAGTGTTCCTGCATTAACGACTTCTTGAACTGGAATTCGTTGATCGGTACAACAAAGGCTATATTTCCATTAGAGGCATCAAAAACACTCGATGCTTTCGTATTATCAGCCTTTATATCTTCGAGTGTGGCACTTGAAAAGAACGTAACGGTACTTTTCTCCGAGGTATACTTCTGCGCATTGGCTCCCATCGCGATACATGCGAACAACACTGCTAAGCGGATTTTCATGTTCATATATATTTAGTTTTACTTTAATCGATTCAGACTCTCTGTTGAACTCTTAATTACTTTTGGCACCATCATCAACCCAGCAGGCAATCTTGCTGATCTGTTCCTGCGTAAGTCGCGGCTGACTGGCCGGAGGCATCGAACCATTGCCGGTGCGTGTTTTAATATTCGTTGCATTATTCTGAACGTTGGTCAGGTTAGACCAGTCCGGAATCTGATTACCACTTACGTGACAACCTGATATAGCACAGTTCGCATCAATGATCGGTTTGATATCACCCGTCCAACTTACTCCGGTTTGTCCACGCACAACCGAAACATTCAATGATATCGTGCAACCTTGTGAGTCTCTCACGCGAACAGTATAGACGCCATATTGCAAATCAGTAAAGGTGTTGCTCGAACCGAAACTGCCTGATCCGATGCTGAACTCGAACGGTGTGTTGGTACCGGTAGCATTAACAGTAATAGTACCGTTGTTTGTAAGGCACTCAGTGTCTTCGGTTATTTCATAGTTCGCAGCCAGATCGGTTGACTTGATGACAAGCGTTGCCTCCGCAACATTTTCACAACCTTTTGAATCGCGTATAGTAATAGTATAGGTACCACCGCTCAGGCCGGCAAAAGTTGATGACGACTGAAATGTACCACCATTGAGACTATATTGATACGATTCACTTCCTCCTGTACCGGCTACTACAATTGAACCATCGTTACTGTCACACGTGGTTGGATCCGTTGTACTTTGCACCGTAACCGAAGGTTTATTCGCTTCACAATCCACTACCTCGGTTTCAACGTGGTTAGTACAGCGCACGAGAGCAATCAATAAAACAACTATGTTAACAAACTTTAACCTGCTCGACATATATATACGTTTATTACTTATTTGAATCTATACTTCAGCGTAAAGAACGATCCGGCACTTACCAGATCAATTTTACCCTGACCAACACCCGACATCGGTGCTTTCAGGAACGGCTCTGCCTGAAGTTGCATTCGCGGACTGATTCTATACTGGAGTCCGAACGAAAGATTCAGCATGCTGAACCAGTGGCGATTTTGATTTTTATAATCTTCGTAGTAATAGTAGTTGGTGTTGTTCTCGTTTACGACATACTCGTAGTTCTCTTTCAACATGATATACGATGATACGCCAACCGTTGCATAGAAGTTAAGACGCGCTTCTGGTAATATATAGTATGTAATATTGATCGGTATATCCAGCACGCGGCAATCACCATCGAGGTAATCAGCTTCGAACGATGTACCTCCGTAGGAATACGCTTTGCCAGGGTTGTTCTTATCATATAGTTTCTTAGACCATATAGCACCGGTGCTGATGCCCCAGTGTTTTGCCGGAGAATACTCAACTACCAGGCCAATATTGACACCGGTCTTGCCCGGCTTGTTATATCCTATAGCGCTGAAGTCTGGAGACACCAACAACTTCGCATACCAGTTAGATACTTTTTCTGCCTTGTCTTCTTTCTGCTTGTCCTCTGCAGTCCCATTTCCTGCAGTATGTTTTAATGAGTCAGCTTTTACAACGGGCTTGATAAGCGTGCTGTCGTTTATAGCATTCGAATTTGATTTTTCGTATGACTTCTTAGTCGCAGATTCAGATTGATTGTTTACTGCGTCTAAAAGTATACCTGTAGTTGGCGGTGTATCTTGGGTTGCTACACCGTTATATTTTTCTTCTGTGGATTTAGCAGCCGCGTCATCTTTTTTAACTGGCAGAACATCTCCATTTTTATCAGACGTATTTATAGCTTTTGAATTATACTCAGCCTCTTTGTTTGAAACACTGTCTGATCCTGATGCTATATCAGCTTCATTGCTTACCGATTGAGTTTTAGCATTTTCAATTACGCCTGTTGCTACTTTACTGGTCTCATTACGGTTTCCAATTACTTTCTTCGCTACAAGCACAGAATCATTGTCAGATATACTTTTACTTTCTTGGTATGCGTTCGTGCCAACAGGTGCTGTGCCGCGCAGTGAATCTTCTTTCGATATTGATTTCTTCACAGAAGCGTCATTCGAAACCAAGCCGGTTGTTTTCTCAAGTCCTGTAGATTTACCGGTAACATTTTTTGCATCTGCATCCGGCAAAGTATTATCCTTTGATCTCAACACCGACCTCTCTGCTGAAAGACTATCGGCACCCGTTATATTTGGGTTCACATTGCCGGATTGATTAGCCGCTGTACTTCCTAATGCAGCATCGTCCTTCGACATAGAATAATTGTTCTTCTCGTTCGCGCGAGCATTTACTATAGCTGAAGAATCCGGAGAACTATTTAAAGCGTTAGCAGTTACTTCGCCTGCTGGTTTTGACTTGTTGTTATTTGCAGATGTAGCCTGGTTATTCCCGGTCGCAGAATTTTTCTTTACATCAACATCGGTATCCGCTCCTGCGGATGCATCACTACTCGTATTAACATCATCTTGTTCCGTCCCTGTAACTGGATGGACAGACGCTGATGACAAGCGCTTCGAGTCAGACGCTATATTTGCATCCTGTTTGCCATTCTTTGTTCCATTACTTGAAACTGCATTGATCGCTGATTGCGCAGCGTTGTCGCTCCTGGAAGATGTATTCGATGTAGCGGAACTCTCTTCTTTGTTTGCTATCTTCTTCTTTTGTTGATCTGCTGAAGTCAGCGCTTTATTTTTTTCGATGCGGCTATCATTACCGGAAGCAGAGAGCGAACTTCCATCACGATTCTCCTTCTCTCCTGCAACAGCCCGCTTCTGCTTCTGTATACTTCGCTGATCGTTACCTGCAGTGGTACCCTCAGCCGTTTTATTTATAGTGTTACCGTTCTGATCCTTGTTACGCGTTGACGTTGATGCACGCTTCGTAGTCTGACCAGATTTACCCGATGCATTTTTACTCCCGGAAGTATTTTGCTCTGTTGACTGATCACCAGATGTCGAAGCTATAGCACGGTCCTGATCGGCAGCCGCTATATCTTTCGATTTCTGTTTATCGGTAATGCTTCCGGATGAAGTCTTATCAACAGAAGAAGAAGTCGCTCCTCCTTTCTG
>CBIHOZ010000055.1:0-38645 GCA_966211525.1 uncultured Chitinophaga sp.
GCTTATTACCTGAAATACCAAAACAAACGCAACGAGTATATCGCTAACTGGTATAATGTTGTGAACTGGGACGAAGTAGCCAAACGCCTGGCGTAATCTCTAAAAACTTTTCAATCCATCATAACAGCAGGTATACTTCGTGTAGTGACTGCGTTGTGGTGGATTCTTTTCTATATACTTGTTATGAAACCTCTCCGCATCGCGATCATTGGCGACTTCACTGCCAGCAAGCATACACACATTGCTTTAAACGAAGCAGTAACACATTGTCGCCAGCACCTTGACTTTCCGATGGAGACAACCTGGGTAGCAACGGATACCATTCCGGATCCAACAGCTATACCGGACTATACCGATGCGCTGTGGATTGCGCCTGGTTCGCCCTATAAAAATGATGATGCGGTATATCGTGTTATACAATGGGCACGCGAAAATAATTTTCCGTTGCTCGGCACGTGTGGTGGCTTTCAGTATATGGTGGTGGAGTATGCTAAAAATATTTTAGGTATAGCAAATGCCGGTCATGAAGAGAGTGAACCTAGTGCACCTGAACTGGTAATTGCCAAACTGAGTTGTTCGCTTAAGGGTCAACAGGAAGAGGTGATGATTACCGATAAAGATTCATGGCTATACCAGGTGTTAAAGAAAGATGTTATTACCGGTTTCTTCAATTGTAATTATGGTGTTAATCCTGTCTATACCCAACAACTACAGCAGGGTACACTTGCGTTTACAGCGTTCTCGCGTAACGGTGATGTACGAGGACTTGAGTTGAAAGGACATCGCTTCTATAAAGGCACTTTGTTTCAGCCTCCGCTCGATTCTACATTTGAAAAACCGAATGCTTTGATTATGGATTTCTTTCGGTCGGTGAAAGGAAGTTAGTCGTTACAGGGCATCCGTTCTCAGTTGTCCGCTAAATTTATCGCTCCTGATTCTTTGGTAAAATGCTATATATATACCTAAACACTTTTCAGATACGCCTCCATTTTTGAGCGATTGGAAAACTGTGATATCTGGATGCCTTTGGATATCTCGGTTGACTTATCCTTAATCCGGTTGGCAGCAATCTTTGAGAAAACTTCTACTTCGTCCATGAACTGAACATGAATGAGATCTTTCGTCCTGAGATGTTTTATCATTTCAGGCAGCAGATGATCAACCACCCATTTTTGTGACTCAATGCTGATAACACCCATCTTCCGCACATCAGCCACAAATTTTACTGTCTGCAGTTTGACAAATGCATTGAGCACTGCTGTGTTGATGACAACAAATTGCTCATGGCTTATAACCTTACTGATGTACTCCAGAAATAAGGTATCAAGCGTTGCATCGTAATATACCTGTGCACTGGTGTTTTCAAAAAACTTTTGCATGTAAAAAACGATAGGATAAAATATAGCGATATACTGTTTAAGCTAGACGCTTTTTAAATAGGTTTCCATTGCTTTCCGGTCTGTGAACTGCATCACGTGAAAACCGACCTTATCCTGCTTTATTCTTTCATTGATTTTATTCGCAGCCACCTTTGCAAAAATCTCCGATTCATCCAGTAATTGAACAACCACCGGCATCTGTCCGCCCAGGTGTTTTATCATCCCAGGTACAAGGTTGTCAACAACCCACTTTTGTGACTCAATACTGATAACACCCATTTTACGAATATCAGCAGCGCACTTTCTCGTATTTAATTTCAGAAACGTATTCAATACGGCCATATTGATAGTAACAAACTGTTCGTGGCTAGTTATTTTATTGGTATACTCCAGAAACAGAGTGTCAAGCGTTGCATCGTAATATACCTGTGCGCTCTGGTTTTCAAAAAATTTCTGCATTGTTAGACTGTTGAACTATAAAGAATATCTCCCTAAAACTTCTGCAAAATTATTACTCAACAAAGCGAAATAGCTGGCTGACTTTGTACTAAACATACCTGCGTAGCGTGATTTTCGAGTTTGGTTATAGCAAGCAAAAAAGAAAGAATTTAAAATCCGATTTACCAAGCAGCTATGCGACTATCCTGCTGAATAAAGTAAATTTTATTTTTCACCCTTACTATCGATCGGGGTATACTATATATATAATTTTATATAAGGATATTTTCATACATGAATACCATCCAGACATAATGGAGAACGGCCTCCGGATATTCAGGCATTCACGGCATCAAAAAAGACTATTTGCTACACGACCATACTATACTTGCGCAAGCGAAGACACTTGTTATTGATATATACATAGTCAACATCAAACGCATTGATGCTTATGCCCTGATAAGAACCGGGCTTCCCGGACGAGACACTTCTTTTGAGAAGGAACGCTCAGTTGTATCTCACACTATAGTATACTTCTGCTGGGCCAATGGCTTTTAAAAGGTTCGCGTTTATTTTCAAGCTTAATGCGTGGTATAACTACCCATCGAATCGCGTCTTCCATTCTTTTAAAGTACGCAATAGGAACCTCACGATCTTCTCTCTCCATCATGCTTTCAACAGACATCATCGTAAACACATCGTCAGGCAGAACAAAGGCAACTTTCGAGCGGCCTAATGCTATAGCTTTCTCTCTCCATTCTGTAGCGGCCCAGATACTGTCTTCTTCCAGGAGAAGTCCGAGCGGAATTACATTGTACACCAGTCGCCCGGTATTAAATTGCTTCATGGCATCGAGCATGGCCATCATTCCACTCCTGAACTCCGTTGATGTAGGCGCAAGTTTCCACGTGGCTACCAACACGCGATGCTGTTCATCATACTCGATCCTTTTGTAATCAGAATTAAAATAAACTGCCATATAGTTGTCTGTTAGATGTTGATGATCTGTACTATTACTTTTCTGATAGAGTAACGCAAAGTGGCTACCACTAAACAGGTATAAATTTTCGTTGTTTGAGTTTTCTGCCTCCGATGCATACATGCCTATACCGGCATCTACTGTATCGTTGATTTACTTATTT
Organism: uncultured Chitinophaga sp.; assembly: GCA_966211525.1. Classification (GTDB taxonomy): domain Bacteria; phylum Bacteroidota; class Bacteroidia; order Cytophagales; family Cyclobacteriaceae; genus Ohtaekwangia. The sequence continues at coordinate 2,960 of CBIHOZ010000055.1, forward strand.
ACTTCGCACCGTATTTACCGTGCTGCATATTCAAAGCTGAACATAACCAGTAAGAGATACCAATCTGGCCGGGCAGCAAAAAGGTGATCAACTTCTATACTGGAAGTAGTCTGGTAAAAAAGGCATTTACATGAAGAATTTATTGCTTCTGTACACAAAACTGTTCACATACATTTTAGGCATATAATTATGCGCAGCACTGCTAACCGGTATTTTCTAACCGCTATTATTATACTTACATCCCTCGCTGCGCTGGCGCAATCGCGCACGTTGGACAGTTTAAGACAGGTTCTTGCAACCCAGCCGGAAGATACCAACCGGGTAAACACATTGATTTCGATCTGTATTGAACAAGAAGGAATGCACACCGACAGCATTTTTAGTACAGCCCAAAAAGCGTTAGCACTTTCGAAAAAAATAGGGTATAAAGTTGGTGAAGCCGATGCATACAATTGGTTTGCACTTGCATACCACAAACAAGGTAAACTCATGAAATCTGCTGATTACCTGGTGAAGTCAACCAATGTATTTCAGGCCATAGGCAAAACAAGCGCATTGCCATCGCTCTATATCAATCTTGCCATCGTATATACTACGGCAGGGGAAGAAGCGAACGCGATTAACTTCGCGAATAAAGCAATCGCACTCTACGAAGTGAGCGGCACACAGACTGAATTAATGACTGCAACCTACAACCTGGGTGATTTTTACACGCGTTTTGGCAAAGACTCGCTGGCGCTTGTCAAACTCCAGGCTTCATTAAAATTATCAGAAGCTTTGAAGGAAAATTCTCTGAGACCTTCCATTTTGCTGGGTATAGGTAAAGTTTACTTTAATCAGAAGCGATACGCAGAGGCATTGGCGATTGAAAACAAAGCGCTGTCCATTGAGCCCGGATCGGGAAATCCTTCGGCCCGGTACGAGATATATATAGCGCTGGCGAAGATATACCTGGCATTAAACGATCCTCAACAAGCATTGAGTTCCGTGCAAACCGGACTGACACTGGCGCTTGAAGCGGACGATCGCGGTTATATAGCCGAAGGATATGAGGTTTCTTCGCGCACCAACGCTATACTTCATAATTTTGAAAAGGCCTATAGTGATCACGTAAGCTATACGGCATTAAACGACAGCTTACGACATGCCGACAACCTTATAGCGATTGAGAAACTCAACTATCAGTACGAGCTTGACAAAAAAGAATCGGAGATTACGTTGCTGAATCAGAAGTACGAAGCGGATACTTTCAGGCGTAACGTATTTATAGTAGCACTGATCATTTTACTGTTGATCGGCTTTTTACTTTATAACCGCTTTCGGTTAATTACAAAAAAGAACCTCGCCATAAAGAAAAAAGAACTCGATTTTTACCTGAAGCGATTACTTGAAAAATCGGATGCACTGGCGCAAATCAATACCGAGCTTGAATCGTTACGCGCCAATCTTTCAGAAGACGAAACGCAGGCTGAGAAACTCGACAAAGTCCTTCAAACCAATATTCTAACCGAAGAAGACTGGGAAAGCTTCAAGAAAGCTTTCGAGGAAATATACCCCAGGTTCTTTTCACAACTGCGTTATCAATATCCAAAACTTACCACAGCCGAGCTCAGGCTATCGGCACTGGTCAAAGTAAATCTTAGTGCAAAGGAAATTGCATCTATACTCGGCATCTCACCCGAAAGCGTGAAAACATCGCGCTACAGATTAAAGAAGAAATACCAGCTTTCGGATGATGATACACTGGAAGATTTTATCAACAAGCTTACACCGAAACACCGGCCACTTCACGAATCCAAGTTATAGCTATTGATATCCGTAACGTACCGTGATTGGTATATAGATATATCAAAGTATACCTGCTTAACGATCACAAATCGGTTTTGCTTTTTAATGCTTCGGTTTTTATACCAGCTGTATACTGCGGAATAGTCACCCAACGTATAGCATCTTCCATGCGGTTGAAATAAGCTGTGGATACATCTTTATCGGCCATCGAAAGCATGTCGTCCACAGACATGCTCGTGAAAATATCATTCGGAACTATAAATGCAGCCTTCGAATGTCCCGCGGCCACGGCCAACGGGCGCCATTCCTTTACAGCCCAGATCTGGTTTTCCTCCAGCATAGCACCAAGGTGAACTACATCACAAACAATTCTGCCGGTTTTAAATTGCTGCATGGCACCGAGTATAGCCATCATACCATTCCTGAACTCCATTGAAGTAGGCGGAACCTTTGCGATTGATACCACGATGTGATGAACAGGATCGTACTTAACGGTCAAATAATCGGTATCAAAGTAAACTTCCATGCTTGTTAAATTATTTTAAGAAATATAGAAACGCTACTAAAGTATATTTGTGGCAAGAATGATTATTAAAATCAATTATCTGCACTGTTCTTCAGTGTGTTTGCGGTACCGTTCTTCTGCTGCGGAATAACTACCCAGCGAACAGCATCTTCCATTCTCTTGAAATAAGCAAACGATACTTCTTTGTCGGCCTTTTCCATCATATCTTCCATAGACATATTGGTAAATATATCTTCCGGAAGTATAAATGCTACCTTGGAATGCCCAACTGCCACGGCCAACGCACGCCATTCCGTAGCAGCCCAAGCCTGATCTTCCTCGAGAATAGCACCCATATAAACTACATCGTACACAATGCGGCCAGTTTTAAAATGGTCCATCGCTTCAATCATAGCCATCATGCCATTCCTGAATTCACCAGAAGTCGGGGCTACCTTCCAGGTCGCTATCAGAATGTGATGCACAGCATTGTACTCAATCTTCTTATAGTCCGTATCAAAATAAATTTCCATATCTCCAATCGTTTTTGATGCAAGCCAAAAAATACAATCTGCCGCGAATGAAGTATTTTGAAAACTATAGCAGATAGCGCTTTAAAGATTAAACTATTTGTGGAAAATAACTTCGATACGCGGTGGTCAAAAAGGTCAACAAATTAAATGGCGATGAATGCACGTTTTCTGCAGGTGAAAAATATATTCTGCATTACCACGCGTGAAGAATGACGCTAAGTGGACAAAATTGTTCACATGATAAAAGGCGATGTTGAGGCGCGCAGTCGAATGGTCAGAGCGTGGAACGGTAGAAATTAAGCGTGTCACCCGCCAGCATGTGCTGTTCAGTAAGTATACCGGGGTGGCGTGGTGCCTGTATACCTTTACCAAACTTCTGAGGAGCTGTAAATATGCGTGCTTCATCCCAGAGATTATTTTCGATAAATATAGCGAGTGTAGAAGCGCCCCCTTCTATAATTACCGACTGAATTTTTCTGCGGTATAAATCCTGTGAGAGGTTATGAACAAAATTATTCTCATCGATCCGGATCAGGGAAAGATTCTCATGTTCTTCATTCTTTAGAACATTATAGCAAAGTGTAGTTTGCTTTTTATCGAAGGGATGCAGGCTCGGGGGTAACTTAAGGTAACGATCTATCACCACGCGCACGGGATTCCTTCCCGACCAATCGCGGACGTTTAATTGAGGATTGTCGTACGCTGCTGTGCGCGAGCCAACCAATATAGCGTCTTCTTCAGTTCGCCATTTGTGCACCAGTTGCCGTGCGTGTTCATTGCTGATCCACTTCGAATCAAAATTCTCACGCGCCACAAAACCATCGGCAGTCTCGGCCCATTTTAATATAGTATATGGGCGATTCTTCTCCATATAGGTAAAGAATCTTTTATTAAGATCGCGACCCTGCTTTTCCAGTATACCGGTCACTACGTCAATACCCGCTGCCCGCAATTTCCTTACACCATTACCAGCTACCAACGGGTTTGAATCCAGGTTAGCGACAACAACTTTTTTTACTTTATGCTCAATCAGCATATCGGCACAGGGCGGTGTTTTACCGGTATGCGAGCATGGCTCAAGGTTAACATATACCGTGCTGTGCTGTAACAGATTTTTGTTGTCTACACTTCGAACAGCGTTTACTTCTGCGTGTGCTTCCCCGTATTTTTGATGCCAGCCTTCTCCTATAATTTTTCCTTCGTGAACAATTACAGAACCTACCAGCGGGTTTGGACTCACATGTCCTCTTCCGAGCTGTGCCAGTTCCAGCGTACGCTGCATAAAAACTTCGTCAATATGGTGATCGTGTTTTAGCATTGCCTTATACTTGCAAAGATTGTCAAGCTATGAAGAATTCCAAAACAGTCTTTCAGGATTTCATCGCCAATATTATACTGAAAGAAAGCAACGATGAGATCAAGAGCATAGCGCACCTGGTATTTTCCAAAATTCTCCGGCTCGACCGAACCGATATTCTGGCGGCTAAACCTCTTGCACTCGACCCAGACCAGGAAAGAGAACTATACGCAATCGCGCAACGCATCAACACACATGAACCCATTCAATATATTTTAGGTGAAGCGGAATTTTTCGGCAGAATGTTTAAAGTAAACAGCGCTGTACTGATACCACGCCCGGAAACGGAATATCTCGTTCATGAAATTCTGCATTATACCAACCTGCATAAAATTCATGCTCCAAGAATTCTGGATATAGGCACCGGCAGCGGTTGTATACCGGTCACACTAAAGAAAGAATTACCGGAGGCCTCGGTTGCTGCCACAGACATTAGTGGAGATGCACTGGCTATAGCAAAAGAAAATGCGTCCATGCTGAATGCTTCCATCGACTTCTTACAGCATGATATCCTTTCGCAGGATATCCCACTCGGTGACCTTGACATTGTGGTAAGTAATCCGCCCTATATAGCACAAACGGAAGAAGCATTGATGAACAGAAATGTATTGCAATATGAACCACACCTCGCTCTCTTTGTGCCTGACGATGATGTGCTGAAGTTTTACAAAGTGATAGCACAGAAAGCGCGTGAAGTACTTACCTCGGGCGGACTGCTTATCGTGGAAATCAATGAGCGCTTCGGCAACGAAACAGCGGCTATATTTAAAGCCCATCACTTTCGTGATGTTGCAATTATTAAAGATCTGGATGGTAAAGATCGAATCGTAAAAGGTATAGTATAAATCAAGAATAATCCTGCTATGAAACTTGTCTCTTTTATTGGTTCCGGAAATGTAGCGTGGCATCTGGCTCCTGCCCTGGATAATACCGATTTTGCAGTACGCGAAGTATATAGCCGTAACCCGGCACATGCTGCTGCATTGGTTGACAAACTATATGAGGCAGAAGTAAAGCATTCGCTTGATTTCTCGAACAGTCCGTCAAGCATTTTTATCATTGCCGTTCCGGATGATGCCATTCAATCCATTGTACAGGAAATTATACTTCCGGATGAAGCTATACTTGTGCATACCTCCGGCAGTCAACCGCTAAGCGCACTCGGCTATGCAGCCATTCCAGGTATTGGTGTGTTCTATCCTTTACAGACCTTCAGCAAATCGAAGAAAGTAGACTTTACCGATGTACCTATATTTGTTGAAAGCGAAAATCCGGCAGCCGAAAAAGTACTGCTTGCAATGGCGAAAGCAATTAGTAAAAATGTGCACCAGATCAGTTCGCAAGAACGTAAGGCCATGCATGTAGCTGCAGTGTTTGCCTCCAACTTTACCAATCACATGCTGCTGATCGCCCAGCAGATTATGAAAGAAAACAACCTTAATTTTGATTGGCTGAAGCCGCTTATTGCCGAGATGATCAACAAGAGTATATCGATAGGTCCGGAGCAGGCACAAACAGGCCCCGCGAGGCGCGGAGACTTTGAGATACTCGACCGCCACATGGAATTTTTACAGCATGACGAACAGCGAGCCGAGATCTATAAAATAATCAGTCAGCACATAATTGACCGATACCATTAATGCGATGCGCTTAGGAAAGACGCTACATCTTTCACCCATTGTTTTTCATTGGACTTTGTGAATATAGCGTGACCGATACCGGTATATACCTTTAATTGTTTCTTGCCCTTGAGATTGGCGAATATCAAGTCAGTCTCTTCGCGCGTTACACGATCATCGTCTTCACCAAAGAGTAATAACACCGGACAGGAAACAGATTTTGCATACGTGGAAGGGTTATGTGAAAATGCCCAATAACCATTCTGCACACCACCCCAGAAACATAACAGCGCTGCCATGGGCACAGCAGGCACATGCATTAACTCGAAGCGCGCACATACTGTTTTATACAATGATCCGAACGGACACTCGAGGATGATGGATGTTACCGGCAAGGTATAGTCGTTCATGGCTTTTAATACAGCTGCGGCACCCATCGAAGTACCAAAAAGTATAACATGCTTCGATTGCTTGTTTATATACTCAAAACAATCTTTTACCTGCACAGCTTCGGTATAGCCTATAGATGTACCACTACCGGTAGAACCACCAGAACCCATGAAGTCTACAAGCACTGTGTTATAGCCAAGCTTTCTGAATTCTTTGGCACGCGTGAGCAATGATGATTTTTCTCCGGCATAGCCGTGAAACAAAATAACTGTTCCCTTCGCGCGTGGCACTTCCATTCGCCAGCATTCCAATTCATGTGTACTGATGATGCGAATCGTTTTATATGGTATATCCGGAAGGCTCTTCGCTTCAGGACGCGGGTTATCTATACCGGTAAAAAGAATTTTCGTTTTATCGAGTATGGACAGGTCATTTGGGTCTTGCGTTCGTGCGGAAGCTGTCTCACTGAAATGAGTAAACTTGTAGGCGTGCTGAAAGGCCACTACGTTCATCACTATAAAAATCAACAAAAGTGCCCAGCCAAATCTGCGTTTAGTCATACCAGTTCTGCTTCTCTATTTCGGTAAGTATATAGTTTGTAAAATCCTGCATTCCGTAAGATTCGCGCGGGGCATTGCAAAGTATCACGAGTAGTAAGTCTTTATCAGGAATCGTAACATAGTTTGTAAGGAAACCACCCTGACTTCCCGTGTGTCCTACACTTCGCAGGTTACTTCTATAGTCTCTTATAAACCACGACCATCCTATAAATGGAGGTTCGTTGTCACTCCAGTTATTGAATTGCTTTACCGTGCGCGCATCGCGAATGGTTTCCTGTTTCAGAAATATAGCATGCCGCAAAGCGCGTTCATACATTGCCAGTTCTTCAACGGAACTCCACACACCACCGTTGCCTGCCGCAGCGAAAGTTGGTTCTTCACCGTAATCATCTTCGGTCCACTGGCCGTGATTCATTATATATCCGTGCGATACACCGTGCTCTGGATGCGGACCGTTTGTGATGGTACTGGTTTTCATACCAGATGGTTTAAAAATGTTTTCCTCTACGAAACGTTGCCACGGCATACCGCTTACTTTCTCAACGATCAACGCCAATCCATTGAATGCCGGGTTCGAATATTGAAAGCGCGACCCCGGTTCGAACAAGAGCGAATCAACCTGTGTCTCCGGATACCAGTTCTCAGCATCTTTTGCCGTGAGATAGAACACGGTATCATTTGCAACGTGACGGTTATCCGCCAAACCTGAGGTATGCGTAAGCAGGTGTTTGATCTTTACTTTGCGGGCAATTGACTGATTCTTAAAATCAGGAAAATATTTCAACAGACTGTCTTCTACCGATAGCTTTCCGCGTTCCTGCAGAATAAGAATAGCATTGGCTACAAACGTTTTGGACAATGAGCCCAGGTTGAAAAGAGTTTTCGGAGTAATCGGCTCGTGCGTTGTTATGTCTGCCAAACCATAACCCTTTGAAAAAATTATACTGTCGTGCTTCATGATAAGAATAGCACCTCCTGGTTCGTTAGAAGGAAAGTATGCTGATGCGAACATATCGATGGCATTTTCAGTTATATTATTTTTTCGCGAAGCACATGAAAACAGAAAGAAGAGAATAAATGTTATGTAAATTGTTCGCATAATCATAAGCCGTTGGGAGTGTACCTGAAGATCAACATTTTTTTGGTTAGCCGGAAGCACTACCTTTGAAAATCAAATATAGATATACATGTTACAGTCCTTTAATATTCGCAGACCCAGACGAAACAGAAAGAGTGAGGCCGTTCGTGCTATGGTGGAGGAGACCCGTGTGACTACGGATGACCTGATCTTTCCGTTGTTTCTGCTGGATGGCAAGAATCAGAAAGTTGAAGTTGCATCCATGCCGGGCATATTCCGATTCTCTACCGACCTTATGCTAAAGGAAGTTGAAGAATGTATGAAGCTTGGCATTCGTGCGTTCGATATTTTTCCGGCAGTAGAAGATCAGTATAAAGACAAAACGGCTACGAAGAGTTACGATCCGAATTTCTTTTACCTCCGTGCACTCCGTGAAATCAAAAAACAATTCCCGGAAGCGTGTATCATGACGGATGTAGCGATGGACCCCTATAGTTCAGACGGACACGATGGGCTGGTGAAAGACGGAAAGATACTGAACGATGAGACACTGGAGATACTTGGCAAGATGGCGTTGGCGCAGGCCGATACAGGCATTGATATACTCGGTCCTTCCGATATGATGGATGGCCGTGTAGGATATCTGCGTGATGTGCTCGACAAGAATGGATTTACACAAGTGTCCATCATGAGCTATACTGCTAAATATGCCAGTGGTTTTTATAATCCGTTTCGCGATGCATTGGACTCTGCACCAAAATTCGGTGACAAAAAAACATACCAGATGAATCCGGCAAATCGCACGGAAGCATTGATTGAAGCGGAGCTCGATACACAAGAGGGTGCCGATTTTCTAATGGTAAAACCAGCACTTTCGTATCTGGATATAATTCGGTTACTTAAAGATAATTCATCATTGCCCATCGCTGCCTATAATGTTAGCGGGGAGTACTCGATGATAAAGGCTGCAGCACTGAAGGGTTGGCTGGATGGAGACCGTGTAATGAAGGAGACGTTGTTGAGTATGAAGCGTGCAGGAGCTGATATTATATTAACCTATTTCGCAAAGGAGTTCGCATCATTAAAGTAATATATAGTATATTGTGTTTATGGGCCGCAGAATTCTTCTCCTGATCTGTCTTGTGCTCGCCTCTTACAAGATGTACCCTCAAACTATACGCCTGGCAAATGCCGGGCATACAGATGTAAAGGGAAACATCGGGCATTGGCGCGATGCTACTCATAAACTTACACTGGAGGAAATCAAGAGTATACAGTTTGATTCTCTTTCTCCTTCCAAATCACCTAACTTCGGATTCGACCGCGCTACACATTGGTTCAAGCTTACTATTACAAATGAATCGGCCAACCAGGACTGGCTGATGGAGATTGCGTATGCTCCGCTGGACTTCATTGACTTTTATATGCTTACCGATTCATCGCTGGTAGGCGAGCACAAAACTTCAGGCGACAGACTTGTTATCAAGAGTCGCGATGTAGCGCATCGTCATCCTATATTTTCATTCAATATACCTACCGGTGAAACGCGCACCATTTACCTGAAGGTAAGTACTATATCTTCGGTGCAAATGCCCATCACCATCTGGAGACCGGAAGCGTTCTATGCTGCCAGTTACAATGTGCAGATCGTAAACGGGTTCTTTTATGGCGGCATGATACTGATGTTGCTATACCAGTTATTCCTGTTTCTGTCGGTTCGCGATCGCATCACATTTTATTATGTGCTCACATTGATGTCGATGGTAAATATAGTGTCGTTGTTCCAGGGGTATACGTTCTTCTATATATATCCGAATTCCCCGAGGCTGAACGATGTCTTCGCGATGTTCTCCGGACCTGCCTTTGTAGTGACCTCCACGTTTCTGACGCGTTCGTTTTTAAACTTAAAGAAATTCAGTCCGTTATTGGACAACCTCATGCTCATCAACATGTCGCTCAATTTGCTGGGCGGGCTAAGCATGTTTGTTTTCTTTCCGAATGTATCGTACGAATATCATCACTACTTTATACTCATACACTGCTTGCTTGCGTTGATCAGTGCCGGGTATTGCTTCTTAAAAAATTATCGTTCAGCGCGCTATTACCTGCTGGCATGGGTTACAGTTTTGATCGCAGCTGTTTTCTTTACCATCAGCAACCTCGGTTTTATACCCGGCTACCTCAGTACAAACTATAGCGGACTTATGGTAGGATGCATTATGCAAATGCTATTTATATCATTTGCGTTGGGCGATCGCTGGAATATACTCCGAAAAGAAAATCAGCTGGCCAAAGAGCTTGAATTGAAACGCAACCAGGAAGAGAACGAACGCCTTGAACGCGAAGTGCAGCTGCGCATTGAAGAGATACAACACAAGAGTGAAAAACTGGAAGAAGTAAATCGCGTAAAGGACAAATTATTCTCCGTTGTATCGCACGACATCAAAGGACCACTTGGGTCATTACAACTGGCGCTCTCGCTTTTAAAATCAGGTGATGTAAGTAAAGATGAATTTCAGAATCTCGCGAAAGCACTTGAAGTACGCTTCAGCCAGACAACGGAATTTATAGAGAACCTTTTGCAGTGGGCAACACTTCAATTGAAAGGTGAGACGTATGATCCCGGCTATCTCGACCTTTCCAGAACAGCAGAAGAAACTATATCGTTGATGGAGGCGGAGCTCCGCAGAAAGAATATCAACGTTAAAAATAATCTACACCAGTCACTACAGGCATACGCGGACCTGAATATGATTCGGTCTGTACTGCGAAATTTAGTCACCAACGCTATCAAGTTCACCGGCACCGGCGGCACGATTACATTAAACGCCATGCGCACCGATCAGCAGGTAATTTTATCAGTTGCTGATACAGGCGTTGGTATACCGGCTGCCAACCAGCACAGAATGTTTACGTTGGGAAGTATAACAACTCCCGGCACCAAACAAGAGAAAGGAACCGGGCTTGGTCTTTTACTTTGCAAGGAATTTGTTGAGAAGAATGGCGGTCGTATCTGGTTTGAAAGTGTAGAAGGTAAAGGAACTACATTCTACTTCTCACTGCCTGAAAACAATGGTGCAGCGGAGTCTGTTGCTATCGCGTAGCCTCGAAATATACCTATATATACTCAGGCTACTTCCAGTCTGAAGCCCACACCGTGGTAATTCACAATCTGTACGGCAGGATCTTCTTTAAGATATTTTCTTAGTTTGGAGATAAACACGTCCATGCTACGGCCCATAAAGTAGTCATCATCGCCCCAAACTTCTTTCAAAATCTCTTCACGTTTCAACACGCGGTGACGATTATAGTATAGGAGTTGAAGGACTTCAGCTTCTTTTTGCGTGAGTGTTTTTTCACTTGCCGGGTTCCGCAGCGTAAGCGTGGTGTAATCAAATTCATAACTGCCAACGTGAAACTTCTTCAACTGAGTTGGCAATTCTTCAGAACTCCTCCGCAGAAAAACTTCTATGCGACATAAAAGTTCTTCGAGGCTAAAGGGTTTTGTGATATAGTCATCGGCACCCGTCTGGAAGCCCGTTAGCTTATCTTCCATCATTGCTTTCGCTGTCAGGAATAATATAGGTATATTTTTATTCTTCGAGCGCACATATTTGGCCAGGGAAAAGCCGTCCTTCTTCGGCAGCATCACATCAAATATACACAGCTGAAAGGTTGAGGTATTAAATGTGTTTTCAGCAGCTTCGCCATCAGTACAGAGTGTAACATCATAACCTTTCAGACTCAGGTTGTCTTTAATCACAAAGCCCAGGCTCGGGTCATCCTCCACCAATAGAATTCTTTTCATAGATGTTCTGTTTAGTCAACTGGTAAAAAAAATCTGAACAAGCTTCCTTTTCCAACTTCGCTCTGTAGTGTAATCGTTCCACCATGCGCTTCAATTATAGTCTTGACATAACTCAATCCTAAACCAAAGCCCTTCACATCGTGAACATTACCAGTGGGTACGCGGAAAAATTTCTGGAATACCCGCTTATGATTTTCTGAACTTATACCGATACCATTGTCATGAACCTCCACCGTTACACCTTTCGCATGGTGCCTGGTCTTAATCGTGATCTCAGGTTCTACGCGACAATATTTAATAGCATTGTCAAGCAGGTTAGCCAATACGTTGGTGATATGAAGTTTATCGACATGCAGCAGGCACGGATTGCTGTCGCACTCTTCTTTTACAATACCGCGCTTTTCATTCAGAGCAACCGAGGTATTGCGAATGGCATCCTGTATTAACTGAGTCATTTCAACGCGTTCTTTCTTCAAGCCCATATCTTCTTTGTCGAGGCGGGCCATTTGTAATACACGCTCAACCTGTTGTTTGAGGCGAAGATTTTCTTTCTCGATAATCGAAGTATAGTTCAGCAAACGTTCCGGTTGATTTACAATGTTCGGATCTTTCAGCACTTCCGTAGACACCGCGATAGTAGATATAGGTGTCTTAAATTCGTGCGTCATGTTATTGATAAAATCCTTCTGCACTTCTGACAAGCGCTTCTGTTTTAGAATAACAAAGAGCGTATAGGAGAAGAACACAATCACAAGCAACAACACAAACGAAGAGAACGACCATATACCCATCTGGTTAATGATGTGTGCTTCACGATTCGGAAACTGCACACCAAAATAATATCCGTGTGTCGACCACTGCGGCAAGCTGTTGCTGATGTTCTTCTGTTTGGACTTCAACGGAACATAATTACCGTATATAATTTTTTCGTGTGTACAATCATATATACCATACTCGAAATCGACCATGATGTTTCGTTTCTCGAATTCGGTTCGGAGTAAAAATTCAAGCAGGCGCGCGTTCAGTTCGTTGTTCACCATGACAACAAAGTAATTTGTAGACAACTGCTTTACCGGATTGTTGGAAGGTGGTGGTGTATCATTTATATCATATATCTGCTGCGCTACATTATATAGGGCTGCTGTAACGGTGCGTTCAAATTCTGCTTCTTTCAAATCAAACGCTCTTCTTACCCAGTATAATTGCGTAATGGTTATACCGGTAATACACAGTGTAGCCAGAATTACAATAAGACGGATCGTAGAATTTTTCACATTATAAAGGTACGAGTTTGGACGCAAGTGTGCTGATGCTTTAACAAGTTGTTAACAATTTTTAGAAAATCGTTAACAAGCCATTCTAAATGATTTACGGAGTTTTGTAGCGTGTTCGGACATAGACTTTTTATTTAACCAAAAACAACTTTAACGATGAAAAGAGTAACATTTATCATTCTCGGTCTTGTGTTTGCTTCCATAGCAATTGCACAAACCCTGGCATCAAACGAAAAGCCCGGCAATCCGCTGCGCGAAGCAGCTTTCGCATGGGTACAGACGTCATTCGATTTTGGCAAGATCAAATTGAATGTTCCTGTAACGCATGAGTTCAAATTCACGAACAGTGGTGATGCTCCGCTGGTAATAACATCTGTGCAGGCATCCTGTGGTTGCACCGTAGCAGAGTATAGCAAGGAGCCTATACCCAGCGGTGGACAAGGTTTTGTAAAGGCAACTTATAACGCTGCTAAAGCCGGTGTATTTACAAAAACGGTTACCATCAATTCCAATACACAGGATGGTGTTGTACTGCTTACTATTAAAGGTGAAGTGACTAACTAATCAGTACGCACAAAAAAGAAAAGGCCTGTGGTATACATTACCGCAGGCCTTTTCAATTATATAGGTATATTTTATTCTACCGTTACAGATTTAGCCAGGTTACGAGGCTGATCTACGTTGCAACCACGCATTACTGCAATGTGATACGACAACAATTGCAAAGGTATAACCGATACCATTGGCATAAGCGCTTCATGTACTGCAGGCACTTCAATAACAAACTCAGCCATTTTCGGAATGAGCTGGTCGCCTTCTGTTACTACAGCAATTACTCTTCCTTTACGGGCTTTTACTTCCTGTATATTAGACACTACTTTTTCGTACGAGCTGTCGCGTGTTGCGATAAATGCTACAGGCATTTCCTCGTCAATCAACGCGATTGGTCCGTGCTTCATTTCGGCTGCCGGATAACCTTCCGCATGTATATAGGAGATCTCTTTCAACTTCAATGCTCCTTCCAGCGCCACAGGGAAATTATAGCCACGACCGAGGTATATAAAGTTATGAGCATCTTTAAAGGTGGCTGCTATATCCTGTATCTGATCATTCAGTTGTAAAGCTTTTTCTACTTTGTCTGGTATAGTTTCCATCTCTACCAGCATTTCGTGAAGCTTCTGTTCGGTGATGGTTCCTTTCTTACCGGCTACCAACAGTGCAATCATGTTCAGCACCGTTAATTGCGCAGTAAATGCTTTCGTACTTGCTACTCCAATTTCAGGCCCTGCGTGTGTATAGGCACCGGCATGTGTTGCACGTGCTATTGATGAACCTACTACGTTACATACACCGAAAATTACTGCACCTTTTGCTTTAGCAAGTTCTATTGCTGCAAGTGTATCGGCTGTTTCACCGGATTGAGATATAGCGATCACAACATCACCTTCGCGGATCACCGGGTTTCTGTAACGAAACTCAGAAGCATACTCTACTTCTACCGGTATGCGACAGAATTCTTCGAAAAAATATTCTGCTACCAGACCTGCGTGCCATGAAGTTCCGCAGGCAACGATGATAATGCGATCGGCATTAACAAGTTTATTTACGTATTCGCGTAAGCCACCGAGTATAAGTCTGCCGCTCTGCGAATCCAGGCGACCTCTCATACAATCTTTTATAGAACGCGGTTGTTCAAAAATCTCTTTGATCATGAAGTGCTCATAGCCGCCCTTTTCAATGGCTTCGAGTTCAAGATCAACCGTCTGTATATAGGGTGTTAATGGCAGATTTGCTGTGTTGGTAATGCTAAGTTCACCATCGCGAATCACCGCGATCTCCTGGTCGTTCAGATATACTACTTCATTGGTATACTCTACTATAGGTGTAGCATCTGACGCGAGGAAGAACTCATCTTTATTTTTACCAACACCGATTACCAGCGGACTTCCTTTACGGGCAGCCACCAGTAAATCTGGTTCTTCGAGTGACATGATAACTATAGCATATGCACCGATAACTTTCGTTAGAGCCAGGCGTACAGCTTCTTCCAGGGAGCAACCTTCATTCTCTTTTATATCTTCAATAAAGTGAATGAAAACTTCTGTATCGGTTTCACTCTGAAACGTGTGTCCTTTACGAATAAGATCTTGTTTCAACGCGCTATAGTTCTCAATGATACCGTTGTGAATGATAGCAAGTTTACCCGAAGCGGAATAATGCGGGTGAGCGTTGCAGTCGTTGGGTTCACCATGCGTTGCCCAACGCGTGTGACCAATACCGATATTGCTGTTGAGACTTTTATCTTTAAGATGCGCCTCAAGTTCAGATACCTTACCTTTTTTCTTGTAAACGTTCAGGCCGCCATTCAGTAGCGCAATACCTGCGCTATCATAGCCGCGATACTCTAAACGTTTTAGTCCTTTAATAATAATTTCATGGGCCTGACGTGGACCCACATAAGCAACAATTCCGCACATAAAAAAATTGGGTTTAGTTTACCGTTGGAACAGTATAGTAAACACGAAGTACTATATTATTCTTGTTAAAGACAACACGGTTCATCGACTTACCCAGTATATGTCTTCCGTACGGAAAAGATGAAGAAGCACCTTCGTACGGAACGAGAACCGCCTTGGTAAATTTCGCCTCTTCAGCAGTTTTACTAAACAGTTGCTGAAAAAATAAACTTGCAGACCCTTTATACTTCTTGTCTGTTTCAGAATAATTCAGAGTAAAGAAGCGCCCGAGATCATTCATGATATTCAATGTACTATCGAATGGTACAGAACCTGAATAAAAGCTCGATGAGTTGGTGAGATCGTAGTTAATAAACCCTTTGTAGGAATTGATCTGCGCTATATCATTGCTATAGGCAGAACTGTTACCGCGGAAAGCAGGTTTCTTTAAACGATTATTATCCTTTACCAATTTAACCAGCAGGTTAGAAGGCGGTAAATTACTTCCGGGATCCTCTACGTTAATAACCAGTTCAGCGGAGTTGATAACCAGTTTATCCTGTGTTGCCGCAAACTCTTCAAATTTTGAGAAGTCTATTTTCGTAACTATACCTGCACCGGCCTGGATATAGCGCAGATCTCCGTTAGGTTCTGTGTCCTGATATTTAGTGGTAAGTGTAGCAAGCTCGGAAGATGAACGATCGGCTATAATCTGGTTATAGCTGATCAGGTTTGTAAGTGTAAACTCGATTGCCAGCGTATCTTTCGTTGTGTGAAAGTGCATGACGATTTTCGTGAAATCATCGCCTGGTTTTACACCGATGATCTTGTCAGAATTACCGGGTACCAATGCAATACCTTTGAACTTGTCGGTGAAGTAAGTATAGCTGGTGAAATCCGTTTTGCTTGCTGTAGTCGCGAGGTTAAACAATCGCTGACCGAAAGCTGCACTTAGAGGTACCGTTGTATAGGTTGTATCAGGCGTAGCGTCTGCAGCTTTCAGTTTATAGTCATCAGCACTTACATTGAAATTTTTGGTTCCTAATGCTGTTGGGTCGTAAGCGGCAACAGACTGACTGAAATAAGTTTTTTGATAGCTATAGGTTGTTGTGTGTGGTTTCTGTTGTCCACCGGTTTGCGTAGTGGTTGTAACATCGAACGAACCTTTGAGTGCATCGGTCAGCTCGTGTACATTAATCTCCTGCGAAGTGTTTCCACTTGCACCATACGCGTAATAATCGTGGCGCAGTTGTAATGATACAGAATCGAATACAGGCGAGTAATTTGTAACAGAAGTGTCCAATCCACTTTTCGGCAGAAACTGCGCAAAGGCAATCGCTGTAGCATCACCGAAACGTGCATCGTCAATCTTACCAACCAGCAGGCGGTTCAGATCATTCGAAGCATTGTTATTCGATGTACGAATAGAGTCCAGCAGTATAACACTGGTCTCTATGGGTATATCTACATAAGAAAGATTGAATTTGGATGTTGGATTTTCGTAACCGAGGAGGCTGGTTCCATCTTCGCACGATAAAAAAAATAGGGCAACGGCCACTATAGCCCATTGCCCTACGCGCTTAACCCGCAAGTTCATTATAGAAGTTGTAATACGATTCAGTATAGTTTTCGTCTTGTATAGTTTCAACTTTTTTCTCTTTGATCTTCTTGAAGAGACCTTCGAGCTTTTTGGTTTCACCTGCTGCAATTACTGCATCAGAGAATTCAACACCAAGTTTAATAAAGCCTTCGAAGTCTGCTGTCTTTAAATTACCCAGCATGTTGTCTTCAATATCCATCATCTTTACTTTATCCAGTATATCACCTTTGAATTTGTGAGAGAATGGATTGTTATAGATTGAGAAAACTGTTTTTGTGTTTTTGAACAACGGATCATTTTTATAGGTAGTTTTCAGATACAACGGAATAAAGCTTGTGATCCAGTCGTTGCAATGCACTATATCCGGGCCCCATCCTAATTTGCGAACTGTTTCGATCACACCTTTACAGAAGAAGATTGCACGCTCATCGTTGTCTTCATAAAAATTATTTTCCTTATCGTGGAATACAGATTTACGATGGAAGTAATCTTCATTGTCTATAAAGTATACCTGAAGTTTGGCGTTCGGGATGGAAGCAACTTTAATGATCAACGGTTTCTCTTCATCACCTACAGCAATGTTAATTCCTGAAAGCCTCACCACTTCATGTAACCTGTTCTTGCGCTCGTTGATAATACCGAAGCGCGGCACCAGAATTCTTATCTCCATTCCCTTCTCCTGCATGGCCTGCGGAAGTTTGCGAACAAAGTCCGCTACATCTGAAGTTTGCAGAAAGGGATTTATCTCACTGGCTACATAAAGAATACGGAGTTTTGACATATTAATTGATTTTTAAAGTAGAACGGAAAATTGAGCCACAAAAGTACAAATAAATACCCCGGGGATCAACTTATTTTCAGTTTTCCCTATATCTTTGCCCCCCTTTGCCAGACTGGCCTAAAATGGAGATTTTCAAGCAAATAGCCCCATTAAAAGCCTATATACACGCCCAGAAGCAGCAGGGCAAGTCTATTGGACTTGTACCTACGATGGGGGCGCTTCATGCAGGGCACCTTTCGCTTATTGAAGCCTCCAAAAAGGAGAATTCAATAACCGTTTGTTCAATTTTTGTTAACCCAACGCAGTTCAACAATCCAGCTGATCTGCAGAAATATCCGCGCACCTTTGATAAAGACACTTTATTACTGGAAAAAGTTGAGTGCGATGCGGTTTTTTATCCGGACAGCAGTGAAATGTATCCGGAGACATCGCTGATCAAATTCGACTTCAGTCATCTTGATAAAGTGATGGAAGGTAAATTTCGTCCAGGACATTTCAGTGGCGTAGCGTTGGTTGTATCGAAATTGTTCCACATTGTTGATCCGCATCACGCTTACTTCGGCCAGAAAGACTGGCAACAATTTGCTGTGATACGTCAGCTGACGGAAGAATTAAAGTTCAACCTTACATTGCACAGCGAGCCGACTTCGCGTGAAGAAGATGGTTTGGCGATGTCTTCGCGGAACCTTCGTTTAAATCCGGAGCAACGAAATCAAGCCATTGTATTTTTTAATGCATTGAGTTTTGCCAGGAAGGAACTTCTTTCAGGTAAAGACATTGAAAGCACGCGTAGGAAGGTGAAAGAAATTGTTGAGCAGCATGCCGGAATAGTACTCGAGTATTTCGAAGTGGCAGATAGCAAAAACTTAAATCTTTTGGAAAACGTTAAGGACTCGGATCGGCCAATAATGTGCATTGCCGGATTTGTCGGGGAGATTCGCCTGATCGATAACATGTTCCTGGATTAACCGACACGCTGCAGCAAAGTATATTTTTTGACCTTCATAACATTAACTTAAAATTTCAACGCTTTGAGAATAGAAGTTTTAAAATCGAAAATTCATCGTGCAAAAATCACACAGGCTGAATTGCATTACGTTGGCAGTATTGCTATCGATGAAGATTTGATGGATGCCGCTAATTTTATTGAGGGCGAGAAGGTGACTGTCGTTAACATTAACAATGGTGAACGCCTCGAAACGTACATTATAAAAGGTGCCCGTGGCACCGGTATGATTTGTCTCAACGGACCTGCTGCACGCAAAGCACAGGTTGGTGATATTGTGATCATCATCTCGTATGCATCCATGAAGTTTGAAAAGGCAAAGAAATTCAAGCCAACAATCATTTTCCCTACTCCGGATAATAAACTACCTTGAGCGCTTAATTTTATTCTAACCAATTTATTTGCTCGTGTCTCCACGCCTTAAGGCCATTCTACAGTATGCAATAATTTTTGCAATTACATTTCTGTTGATTATGTATTCGCTTCGTGGTTTACAAGGCGAAAACAAGTGGGACTATCTTAAGGAAACCTGGCAGGCTGCAGATAAAGGATGGCTGCTTGTCATGGCCGGTATAGCCATGCTGAGTCACTTGATTCGTGCCGAGCGCTGGCGTATGCTCATGGCTCCCGCAGGGCATCAACCTAAACTTTCAAACAGTTTTTATTCACTCATGGTTGGCTATCTCGTTAACCTGGTGATACCGCGGGGAGGAGAAGTTTCCCGTTGTTATAATCTGTACAAGCTCGATAAAACTCCCGTTGATATGTCGTTTGGAACCGTAGTGGTAGAACGCATCATCGACATGATCTGCCTGCTCATTCTCATTGCTATTTCTTTTGCCATTGAATCGGAGAAACTGTTTCAGTTCATCAATACTTTAACATTCGAGACATCAGGCAATCGCAGCGCACTGAATATAAATATACTGCTATATATAGGTATTGCTGGTATATTGGGCTTAACAGCATTGTTCTATTACCTGCGAAAAAATGAAAAGGTGCGTGGCTTTCTTTCAAAAACATGGAAGGGATTCAAGCAGGGATTACTATCCGTTTTTCAGTTGAAGAACAAATGGCTTTTCATTTTATATTCCATCACCATATGGGCGCTTTACTTTCTTACGAGCTATGCCGTATTGAAAGCATTCCCAACCACCAGTGAATTAGGCTTCGGCGCTGTACTCAGTTTATTCGCTATAGGTTCTATTGCTATGGCTGCACCTCTTCCGGGAGGCACCGGTTCATATCACGTGTTAGTGCCACAAGGACTCGTATTTCTTTACAACATTCCGCATACCGAAGCCACTGCGTTTACATTCATTTTTCACGGATGGCAAACGGCAATCATGATTGTAGGCGGTGCTATATCTTTGATTGTAACATCCTTCCTGGTTCGAAGAAAGCAAACGTAAGCTATATATACTTTTACGGATGAACCGCCACAGCTATTTTAGAATCGGCTGTGCCAAAGTATAGGAACCATTTATTGTTGAAGTTTACCATCCCCTCCAGGAAACAAACCTGGTTTATCTGTCCGGTAATCTCATAATCTTTATCCGGTCTGATAAAATTCTTTTCAAGACGAGCTACAATTTTTGTAGGATCATTCTTATCAAACAACACTTGTCCTCCACAGTAAGCACCTTTGGCTATAGCAGGATCACCACCCTCATCGAGGTTCATGCCGTTGTAGATCAAAAGAATTCCTTCATCTTTTATCAGCGCATACGGTCCACTCTCCACGAGTCTGCTGTCGAAATATCCGGCACGGGGCTTCAGTACACTTTTCAGCGAATCGTTTTCCAATACCGGTGTCCAATGCAGAAGATCCGTTGACGTTGCCATAAATAAATCGGTATCACCAAAGTACATCCAGTATTTGTCATTTACTTTTTCTGCTACAATACGCGATCCCTGCTGACGTGCCACGATTGCTCCGGATTTACTCCAGGTGTTCTTATACTTTCCCTGCAACACACATCCATGTTTCTGCCAGTGCACCAGGTCTTTAGATGTTGCCAGCATGAGTCGCGCAACGTTGCCATCGTAAGCAGTATAGGTTACTATATATGTGCTGTCTCCTGACTCTACAATACGCGGATCTTCAATGCCACCTTCCCATTCATATACTTTGAGACTGTCATTATCCGGATATAGCACAGGCTCTCGCATTTTTTCAAAATGTAATCCATCGGTACTAATCGCCAACCCTAACCGCGATGTGCCGGCATATTTTCCAATCACATCTTCTGCGCGGTATAGCAGATATACTTTGCCGTCTCGCACAACAGCTGCCGGGTTAAATACATCTTTCTCTTCCCACTTTACAGTCTTTTTTAATATAGGACATTGAAATGTATTCTCTCCGGGAAGCAACACAGGGTTAACACTGTCTGCTTTTACAAAAGGTAACATGGCCCAAGATGAATCGGGTTGTGGAACTTCAGCTGATGATGCCGGCTTGCGCGAATCACAACTTACCATAACAAGCGCTGCATAAACGGTTACTAAAACAACATCCCAAAAATTCTTTTTTCGTTTCATGTAGATATATTTTTATATTTCAGCAGATGCAAACCGGTGAGGTTATCATTACCTTACCTATTATAAAACGTTTAAGTTAGTATTATGAAAACGAAAAAGAAACGCGTTGAAGAAGAGTTAATCAAAGAAGCAATAGAAGAAGAGCATCGTATACGCAAAGCATTTAAAGATAAAGACTGGGCCGAGATAAAGGGTGCCAACAGCTGGATGATCTTCAAAGTGATGTCGGAATTTGTAGAAGGGTTGGAGAAGCTGGCCAAGATCGGACCGTGCGTTACAATTTTTGGTTCGGCCCGTGTAAAGCCCAGCAATCCATACTATAAGATGGCCGATGAAATTGCGTTCCAACTTGTACAACAGGGTTACGGTGTTATCACGGGAGGTGGTCCGGGTATAATGGAAGCCGGTAACCGCGGTGCGCATCGTGCAAAAGGTAAATCGGTTGGTTTGAACATTTATCTGCCGCATGAACAGAAAGGAAATATTTATATAGATCCTGACAAGCTCATTACCTTCGATTACTTTTTTGTACGCAAGGTTATGTTCGTAAAATACTCGCAAGGGTTTATCGTTATGCCCGGTGGATTTGGCACACTCGATGAACTCACAGAGGCGCTTACACTTATCCAGACTAAAAAGATAGGACGATTTCCGATTGTACTCGTTGGAAAAAAATTCTGGGGAGGTTTAATCGACTGGTGGAAAAAAGTACTCGTGCATGAGGGCATGATCCATCATGAAGATCTCGATCTTTTTAATGTGGTTGATACACCGGAAGATGCCGTTCGTGTGATAGACGAGTTCTACTCAAAATATTTGTTGTCGCCGAACTTCTAATAGGTGGGAACACCATGTGTTTGATTTGCGTTTTGTAAGGGAAGGCATAATTATATACTGATATCGTGCTGATGGAAACAGATGCTACACAAGTAACAAGGAGGCGGAGATCTTTTTTCCCCGCAGGGGGGCCCTCCACTGCAGATTTCATTTCGGTATGTACACTCATTATTCTTTTTGGCTATATAATTTATAGTCAAACACGCCAATCGTCTGTAAAAGAAGAAGAGACGATCTCCGATGAAGGTGTTATCCCAACACAATACGAAGAGTTAACGACACCACTACCCGCCATTGCATTTGATCTTCCCAAAGAGATAAGCTTTGCGGGGGAGCCCGTGCCACTAAATATACCGGATGTGCGGGAACGGTTGGATAAAGAACTCCAGATAAATTGTTACCTGCATAGCAATACTATATTTTTGATCAAACGCGCTAACCGCTGGCTTCCGCAAATGCAGGAAATACTTCGGAAGTATGATATACCAGACGACTTCAAATATTTACCGCTTATTGAAAGTAATTTATTGAACGTTACTTCATATCGCGATGCTGTTGGTTATTGGCAGATATTGGAATCATCCGGTAAGGAACTGGGTCTGGAAATTACCAAAGAAGTTGATGAGCGTTACGATCCATTAAAAGCAACCGAAGCGGCCTGTAAATATCTAAAGAGAGCTTATGCTAAATTTGGCGATTGGGCATTGGTGGCTGCTTCGTATAACCGCGGTATGGGCGGCATGGAGCGTGCACTGGAAGATCAGCATGTAAAATCTTACTATGATCTATACCTCAATGATGAAACTTCCCGCTATGTATTTCGCATTCTCGCTATCAAACATATTATTGAGAATCCGGTGAAGTATGGTTTTAAGATTGATTCGAGACATCTATACCAGCAAGAGGAACTTAAGTATGTAGAAGTTACGGAGACCGTAAAGGATCTTGTTTCATTTTCCTTGCAGCAAGGCATCAATTACAAATTACTGAAGCGGCACAACCCGTGGCTACGTGAAGATAAGCTTACAGTGAAGAAGGGTAAAGTATACAAAATTGCTATTCCGGCTTCGTAGTATTTTGTAAGTTCATTGCTACTATATATAGTATTAGTAATACATCTGTAATTATGCGTCCCTATATCCTTGCAGAAAACACCTGGAAGACGGTACAAGAAACCAACTACAAAGCAGCGGTTCTCCCGTGGGGAGCATGTGAAGCACACAACTATCATTTACCGTACGGAACAGACATCATTGAAGCAGAACATGTAGCAGCAGAAGCTGCACGCATCGCGTGGGAAAACGGTAGCCGTATCGTTGTGTTACCGGTTATACCTTTTGGCGTCAACACCGGGCAGTTCGATGTAAAGCTCGATATCAACATGAACCCGAGCACACAACTTGCCGTGTTGCGCGACATCGTAACGGTGCTGAATCGACAAGGTATATATAAGCTGATTATACTGAACAGTCATGGCGGAAATGATTTTAAAACCATGATCCGCGAATTAGGACTTCAGTTTCCTGAGATGTTTTTATGCCAGTGCAACTGGTACCAGGCTGTGGATCAAAAAGAATTCTTTGAGAATAAAGATGATCATGCCGGAGAAATGGAGACGAGTGTTGTGATGCATCTTACACCACACCTCGTTCGTCCGTTGGAAGAAGCCGGTGATGGAGCCGCTAAAAAATTCCGCATTACTGCTATACGCGAAGGCTGGGCGTGGGCCGAACGTAAATGGACACAAGTAACAAAAGATACTGGCGTAGGCGATCCACGAAAAGCATCTGCTGAAAAAGGCGCGCGCTACTTCAAAGCCGTCACCGAAAAAGTAGCGAAATTCTTTCAGGAAGTAGCGGAAGCGAAGAATAGTGATATGTATTTTTAGAGAGCTGCGAGCTTTGAAAGGCTGCTGGCTTCTGGTTACTGGCCTCTGGTAAGATCCTTACCGAGGAAACGATGAGTGCCATATACATCCGTATAGATGTAAGCGCCATTCAGCAAATGTATATGTATATAGCCTGTTTTTCTGACTTGACAAATAATCGGAAAGTAGAAGAGGAATCTGTTTCATCAACGAAACCACCTGTAGCCAGCGGCCTGAAGCCAGCTCCCGCGCCTCGCGACAGCTAGTTCAACGCTGCCATCTTCGTATTCTTATAGATCTCTTTTCCCTTGTCGTTCCATTCGGCTTTTACGTAGGGTTTGAGTTCTTTATCGAATGCTTCTTTTGAGTATGATACAATTTTTTTGCGCTTGCCGTTGGGATAGTACTCTGTCCAATCGCCAACTTTTTGATCCCAGTGATACTCGCCTTGTACAGCTACATTTCCATTCTCATGAAATAAATAATAGAAGCCTTCTTTCTCACCGAACTCAATCGGTATCATTTCTTTCATTTTCTTACGATCAGATGGATCATAGTATGTCACCATCGATTCGCGCGGCCATCCTCTATAATATTTTTCTTTATCAGTAAGCACACTGTCGCGGCTATAGGTAAGCCAGCGTCCATGCTTGGTACCTTTGTAAAATATACCTTTCGCTAAAATCACCTCACCTTGGCGTCTTTCATAGGGGCCATGTAACAATACTCCTTTCTTCGGATCGAATGTAGTTGTCTTGCGTATCTCTTTACGTGTAAAGTCGTACCAGTAAATATCACGTACAAAAGTCTGAGGCTTTTCAGCTTTCTTCAGGTAGTAGAATGTCTCGTATGTTACACGATCGCCAAAACCTTTGCGGGTAAATCCTTTCTTGGTTTTGATACCATAGAAAACTTTCTTCTTAACCTTCTTTTTCTTTTTGGTTTCGACTGGTTCATCTTCACGTTTAAAATCCAGTGTAGCCGGAGTATCAATAGAGAAACGCTGCTCTTCTTCCGGCTCAGGTTGCTGCGCAAAAGCGAGCGTGCCGGAGAATGCGATGAGGTATAATAATATCAGGTATCTGCTCATAACTGATTTGACAGTAAAATTCAGAACGAATTTAAACAAAAAATAGTGTTGATAAGATTGAAACTTCTTGATGTCAAAAAAGGTTCACCTCTTAATCTACCCAAAACATGCATACCCGGATATTAGCCATTAGCGGCAGCCTTCGCGAAAACTCTTCAACACAACACATTTTAAGAAATCTTCAGCTATGGACACCTCCAACTGTTGAACTAATTATATATAGTGGGCTTGCAGAGCTTCCACACTTTAATGATAGCATGAATCCACCGGCTACTGTTGAAGCGTGGCGAAGACAGCTCTCTGAAGCAAGTGCTGTTTTAATCTGCACTCCGGAGTATGCGTTCGGTGTGCCCGGTTCGCTCAAGAATGCATTGGACTGGACGGTTTCTTCCGGTGATTTTGTTGATAAACCGGTTGCCCTCATTACTGCCGCTACCAGCGGTGACAAAGCACACGCATCTTTATTGTTAACACTCTCGGCATTATCCGCGAAGCTGTCAGAAGAAACCAATTTGCTGATTTCATTTATACGGGCGAAGATCACGGCCGAAGGGAACATTAAAGACGCTGAAACTATAAACGCTTTACAGGCTGTGTTACACGCTTTGATAAAATCGACAGCAACCCTGTAAAAGCCGTATACGTTTGGTACCTTCACGAACCCATATATAAAATATTTCAATCATGGCCGAAGAACTTATTATCGCTGCATCTGCTAGTAAAAAAGAACGATATGATATACTCATTCCTCAAATTGAATCGCTGGTGGAAGGTGAACCGGATATAGTAGCCAACCTGTCAAATATAGCGGCTGCATTAAAGCAGACTATGAACTTTTTCTGGGTCGGATTTTATATAGTTAAGAATGATCAATTAGTTCTTGGTCCGTTTCAGGGGCCTATAGCCTGCACGCGTATTAATTTTGGCAAGGGAGTTTGTGGCACATCCTGGAAAGAAAAGAATACGATTCTTGTTCCCAACGTAGATGAGTTTCCTGGCCATATAGCATGCAGCTCTGCATCCAAATCAGAAATCGTATTGCCTGCATTTAAAAATGGAGAAGTAGCATTGGTACTGGATGTTGATAGTGATGTGCTGAATGACTTTGACAATACTGATCGTGAGTCGCTGGAAAAAGTAATGCGCATCATTGAAAAATTACTGTAAGCGGTGATGACGCAGGAGCAATTTCAATCATTCTATACTACCAGAAAAGCTACCTTCTCAGAAAGCCTTTCATCGGTCCGGAAAAAGATAAACCTGGTTTCCAACGTGCGGCTGGCAACAGCCATTGCCTTCCTTCTTGTTATATACTTTGGTTTTACACAACACAACCTGCTATACCTGGCTGCGTTGTTATTGGTGCTCTTTGTTATACTGGTACGCAGGCATAGTATACTTTTTGACGAGAAAACGCACCTCGAAAATTTAGTAGCGCTAAACGATGCCGAAAGTAAAGCTTCAGTCGGAGACTACACTTCGCTGGCGACCGGTGTTGAGTATATCGATCCGCATCATCCTTATTCACACGATCTGGATATTTTCGGGGAAGGTTCTCTCTTTCAGTATATAAATCGCTGCAACACGCGCGGTGGTAAACGAAAATTTGCAGACCGCCTTCTTTCGCCATTACCATCCGGTGAAAGTATATATGAACAACAACACGCTATACGAGAGCTGTCATCGAACACAGATTTCAGGCAACACTTTCAGGCAGCAGGCAAAGAGATAGATGAGCAGCCTGACGACCGCGCACAATTAGACGCATGGCTCAAGCAACCAGCTTTTTTATATGGTAAACCAGCATATCGTTACCTGCTCGCTATATTTCCGGTTGTCACTATATCATTGGTTATACTGGCTTTCTTCTTCCCGGCATTAAAAGGATATGCTATACTTTGCTCGTTGGCGCAATGGGCTATATTGGGATTTCACATCAAAAAAATAAATGCATTTCACGAGTATATCAGTCGTAAGAAAAATATACTTCAGAAGTTTTCCCGTCTGCTGCACTATCTTCAGCATGCTTCGTTTCAGGCACCGCTTCTTAAAAAGTTGTCAGACCACGCACATGAGGCCGATGTAAAAGTAAAATCACTCGCATCGCTTGTGAGCTCTCTCGATGCAAGACTAAATGCCATGACAACACTTGTGGTGAATAGTTTACTGCTATACGATATGCAATGCGTATACCGACTGGAGAAATGGAAGGCTGATCATGCGGGGAAACTCATTGCCTGGCTAGACACCGTAGATGAAATGGAAGTGCTGAGCAGCTTCGGTACATTTGCCTTCAACCACCCAAAATTTCAGTATGCTACTATACATGAAAAACTTACCATCGAAATAAACGAACTCAGTCATCCGCTTATTCGAGAGCAGGAGCGCGTTGCCAATGATCTTACGTTGGGCAGTAGTCAATCGGTATTAATTGTAACGGGTGCTAACATGGCAGGCAAAAGTACATTTTTGCGTACTGTAGGAGTAAATCTCGTACTGGCATTGAGTGGAGCTCCGGTCTGCGCCCAGTCATTCCGTTGCCCCATAATACATTTGAGAACAGGTATGCGTACTGCCGACTCACTCAAAGATCATCAATCTTATTTCTATGCAGAACTCCACCGGCTCAAAACCATTATGGATGAACTGCGAAGTGACAAGCCATTGTTGATTTTATTGGATGAGATTTTAAAAGGCACGAACTCCACTGATAAACAAGCAGGATCTATAGCCCTGGTAAAACAACTCTTACCACATCCTTGCCTTGCTATGGTTGCCACACATGATCTGGCACTGGGAGACCTTCAAACGGAATACCCGGATCGTGTTAAGAATTACTGCTTCGAGGCTACGATCGAAAATGATCAACTCTCTTTTGACTATAAACTGAAACCCGGACTGGCTCAGAAAATGAACGCAACGTTTCTGATGAAAAAGATGGGGATCATTCCTGCATAGTATATCTATACTTCTGCAGGAATGATGTGATATTTATTTTTCGAACTGTAGCACGATGCTATAAGACTCAACTCCCTGCACCAGCACTTCACGCGTACCCGTACCATCGAGATTCCCACGCGCTATCAGATGTGTATCAGTAGCCGGATCGGTTTCTGTCCAGTATATTTTTCCGGAACCTTTGTCAATTGCTATACCATCAGGGCGCGTTACGCCATCCTGTCGGTCGAACAACACGGCCGGGCTACCCGCCAGGTTAGAGCCTACAATTTTACGCAAGCCTTCATCTGCCCAGTAGAGCAGGTTAGAAGATGCGTCCAGGTATATACCCGACGGGTTTTGCAACGTGAGGTTATTGATTCCGAAATAACGTGTAGGATATTTAGCGGTACCACCTACCTTGAAATACCAAATCGATGCATAGTCGCTCAGATCGGAGTAAAACAATTCCTTGCGTGCAGGGTCGTATGCCAAAC
Organism: uncultured Chitinophaga sp.; assembly: GCA_966211525.1. Classification (GTDB taxonomy): domain Bacteria; phylum Bacteroidota; class Bacteroidia; order Cytophagales; family Cyclobacteriaceae; genus Ohtaekwangia. The sequence goes on from CBIHOZ010000055.1 coordinate 31,487, forward strand.
CGTAGCTGTAAGAAAGCACCGTGTCATATTCAAACATCGATGTTGCTATAGCGGTGCCATCCAGACTTCCCTGCTTCATCTGGCCGGTACCGGAGTTGGACCAGTATAAAACATTGTTCGCAACATCAAGCGCAAGTGCAGTAGGTGTGCTAACACTGTCAGCTTCATCGTACAATACTTCTACTGAACCAGAGCCATCAATGTTGACGCGCAGTATACGATTATTCGTTTCTTCTGCTGCGTAAATTTTACCGCCCAGAAAATCGATGGCTATACCGGCAAGTGTATCCAGTCCTTTGGATTCATCGGCTATCGTTGTAAATGTGTTGGGCGTGCTCAGATCAATAACTCCTATTTTTCTTCCGCTATAGTCTGAAAAGTAAAGATGCGTTGCCTTCGGGTATACCGGATCTTTATCAATACCATCACCGCACGATGCTATAAACAGAACTGAAAGAACAAGAAGGACTGAGGGAATGAATTTCATGAATATGTAGAGTTATTTTTTTGGTCTATGCAACCCCTGTATTTTTTTCGGAGTTGCATAGAGTAGAGTAACGAAATACTTATGCTGGTATTTTGCAAAGCTCCGACAATGCTTTTACAGCGGCATCAATTTCTTCCGGTTTATTATACTTGCTGAATGAGAACCGTATCGCTCCACGCTTCGATTCCGGGTAAAGTGCTCCCAGCACGTGGGAACCAGTTGCTGCTCCACTCGAGCATGCACTTCCGCCTGAAGCAGATATACCTTGCAGATCAAGATTGAAAAGCAGCATATCGTTTTCTTCCGACTCAGGTAGCGAAACATTCAATACGGTATATAAACTTTTATCAAGGTTATCGGAGTCACCGTGGAATGTTACCCCCGGTATCTGCTCTTTTAACCTTTCGATCATTCGCGTTTTTAATTCTTTTATATAGTGTATATGTTCATCCATATCGCAATAAGCAATTTCAAGTGCCTTCGCGAGACCAATTATACCATATACATTTTCAGTACCGCCACGCATGTTACGTTCCTGCGCACCTCCGTGAACAAAAGGCTGTATCTTTTTGTCCTTGCGGATAAACATAAAGCCTATACCTTTTGGTCCGTGAAATTTATGTGCAGCAGCCGTGATGCCGTGTACTTTTATCTTGCTAAGATCATGACGATAGTGACCTACCGTCTGAACAGTATCCGAATGAAAGTACGCGCTATAGGCATTACATAATTCGGCTACACGTTCCAGGTCTAACAGGTTTCCTATTTCATTGTTCGCATGCATTAACGATACCAGTGCATTCGGGTTTATCTTCAGCAATTCTTCCAGATGGTTCAGATCGATATGTCCTTTTGCATCGAGCTTTACCATGTGCAGGTTGAACTGATCTTGCTTCGCCAGCATGTGCAACGTATGCTCTACTGCGTGATGCTCGATCGGTGAAGAGATCACATTCTTTATACCATATGTACGAATACTGCTTCCCAAAATTGCATTGTCGGCTTCCGTACCTCCTGAAGTAAAGATGATTTCACCCGGCGTACAGTTTAACAACTCGGCAATTTTTTTTCGGGCCGACTCGATCGCTGCCCGAACTTTCCGTCCATGCCCATGCGTGGAAGACGGATTCCCGAAATCCTCCAGCATAAAAGGCTTCATCGCTTCAAACACTTCCGGGTCGAGCGGAGTTGTGGCAGCATTGTCTAGATAAATGCGCATATTGGTTAATGAGTTCAGCCGGCAAAGTTAAAGGTTCGGGCTTAAACCATCGTCAGCAACCGGCCATTAAGCCAGGGTTTTTTCGTTAATAATCTCTTTAATGTCAGATATGATCTTTTTAGCAAGATTATCGGCTTTAACTTCCATGTCTGACTCCGCGTAAATACGAATGATCGGTTCCGTATTTGACTTACGCAGGTGTACCCATTCTTTGTCGAATTCAATCTTAACACCATCAATGGTATTGATCGGCTGCTTCACGTACTTCTTCTTAACTTCATCCAGCACTTTATCAACGTTAATATCCGGTGTTAACTCGATCTTGTTTTTAGAGATAATGTAGTTCGGATACTTGGCGCGCAGCCTTGAAACAGTTGTATCTGACTTTGCCAGGTGTGTAAGGAAGAGCGCAATACCTGCCAGCGCATCGCGACCGTAGTGAAGATCAGGGTAAATCACACCACCATTACCTTCACCGCCAATCACGGCATTCTGTTCTTTCATCATCGTCACTACATTTACTTCGCCCACCGCTGCAGCAAAATACTCGCCTCCGGCTTTTTCAGTAATGTCACGCAGCGCGCGTGTAGACGAGAGGTTGGATACCGTATTGCCTTTCTTCTTTTTACCAGCGTTCAACACGTAATCAGCAACGGCTACCAAAGTATATTCTTCTCCGAATGGAGTTCCATCTTCTGACACCAACGCCAAACGATCTACATCCGGATCAACCACTATACCCAGGTCATACTTACCTTTCTTGATCTCACGAATAATATCGGTGAGATGTTCCGGCAGCGGCTCGGGGTTGTGCGGAAAATGTCCGGTAGGGTCGCAGTATAGTTCTTTTACTTTTACACCCATTGCTTTTAACAGCATGGGCACTGCTATACCACCCGTAGAATTTACAGCATCTACTACAACCTTGAATCCTTTATTCGTAACAGCCTCCACATCAACGAGCGGAAGTTTGAGAATCTGATCAATGTGTATCTTGATATAGTCATCCTTCTTTTCATATTTACCCAGCTTTGTTACCTGGGCAAAATCAAATTCTTCAGCTTCTGCTATACGTAATACTTCTTCGCCATCTTTTCCTGAAATAAACTCTCCTTTTTCGTTGAGTAATTTCAGCGCGTTCCACTGCACCGGGTTATGACTAGCTGTAAGAATAATTCCGCCAGCAGCGTTCTCTAACGGAACTGCTATTTCAACTGTAGGCGTTGTAGACAAGCCCAGATCAACTACATCAATACCTAAGCCTTGCAGTGTGGCCGTTACCAATGCACTTACCATTTCACCCGAGAGGCGCGCATCGCGACCGATCACAACTTTTGTTGCACCTTTCTTCTGTTTCAAAAGTGAACCATAGGCGGCAGCAAATTTTACAACATCAACGGGTGTGAGGTTATCACCTGTTTTACCTCCTATAGTACCTCGTATACCTGAAATCGATTTAATTAAAGTCACTTGATTTTGAGTTTATGCGGACGGCAAAAATAAGAAGAAATCTCATGAGGTACGAGACACTCTTTATCAAGTATGATTTTGATTGATGATTTTAGATCGTAGATTAACGCTCTTTACCTTGGCACTAAATTTTGAACCCGAATTATGAAGAAAGTTATATCGGCACCAGATCCCACACGTGAAGAAAAACTGAAAGCATTCGACAGGCTGCTGACGATCATGAATGAATTGCGGGAGAACTGTCCGTGGGACAAAAAGCAAACGCTGGAAAGTTTACGTCACCTTACCATAGAAGAAACATATGAACTATCTGATTCTATTTTAGAAGGTGATTTGAAAGAAGTAAAAAAAGAGTTGGGGGATATCATGTTGCATATGGTATTCTATTCGCGCATTGCTTCTGAGCTTGGCGCCTTTGATGTAAGCGATGTATTGAATTCGATTTGCGATAAACTCATCGAGCGACATCCTCACATCTATAGCGATGTAGTAGCGAATGATGAAGAAACGGTAAAAGCCAACTGGGAAAAAATAAAACTGAAATCAGGAAACAAGTCTGTGCTGGAAGGTGTACCTAAATCTTTACCGGCACTTGTTAAAGCAATTCGCATTCAGGACAAAGCGCGTGGTGTCGGCTTCGACTGGGAACGCAAGGAACAAGTCTGGGAAAAGGTTGAAGAAGAAATGCAGGAGTTCAAGAATGAATTCAATGCAGCATCCAATGAAGCGATCAATAAGGAGAAGGCGATGGCTGAATTTGGAGACCTGCTTTTCTCACTGGTGAATTACGCACGTTTTATTGACATCGATCCGGAGGAAGCACTCGAACGCACCAACAAAAAATTCATCAAGCGGTTTCAATTCCTCGAAACAGAATCTGCCAAAGATGGGAAAGTAATGGGCGAGATGACACTTGCCGAAATGGATATATACTGGGAGCGAGCCAAGCAACTGCGCGAACAGAAATAGTTTCTTTTCAATATATAGCTTTACCAGCCGGTATATATTCTGAATATAAATCTACCGTTTGGTAAGGCTCCATCGCATCAGTGGTCCGCTGGTCATGCTGGTAACAAGTGCCATAATAACGAGCGACACGAATACTTTTTCGTTGATCAATCCGTTTTCGAGCGCTATCAATCCAAGTATAATCTCCATTGCTCCGCGTGCATTCATACCAAAGCCTGCCGCGAGCGATTCTTTCCACGAGAAGCCGCCCAATCGGGTACCTATACCGGCACCAACAATTTTACCGGCAAAGGCAATGAAGATGATGGTTACTGTTAACATCAAATCAAAGTTGGTAAAGAAATTTACGCGCAACCCGATGGACACAAAAAACAACGGAGCAAAAATGTTGTTGATAAACTGGTGAACTATTTCTTTGGCGCGCTCTGAAAAATGTTCTGAATCGCCGAGCGCAACACCCATAATAAATGCACCGAAGATTGCATGTATACCTATATATTCCGTAAAGGCTGCAGCAAAAAAACAAAGCGCCAGCGAAACAGAAAGTACACCCCCTGGCCACGCAAGTTTGCGGTTTACCCAGGGAAGAAAGCGGTTTAACAACCCGCGGCCTACGGTAAGCATCAACCCGGCAAATACCAGCGTTAGCAACGCAGTGTTCCAAACCGACATGGAGCTTCCGCCTTTACCTATCATTCCGAGTATTACCGAGAAGATCATCCACCCAATCAAATCATCGAGCATGGCTGACGCAACAACGAGTAAACCCATGCGCGACTTGAACATATTCAGGTCCATGAGTATACGCACAATAACAGGCAGTGCAGATATAGCCATGGCTGTTCCCATAAACAGCGCAAACACGAGGCGCGCATGTATATCGGCTATACCGAAAAATTCGGGGAACAGATACGGGAACACAAAGCCAATGAAGAAAGGAATTATCAAACCAAAAAAACTGGTTGCTATAGCTTGCCTGCCTTGCTGCCATACAATGTGCAGATCTACTTCAAGCCCGGCAATAAACAACAACATCACTACAGCTACTTGCACCATGCCCGACAATACCGTACCGGCACCGCTCGGCACAGGGAACAACGCAGCAAACCATTCGGGCTGAATCATACCGAGCACCGTAGGACCTAACAAAACACCAGCTATAATTTCGCCGATCACGGCAGGCTGTTTGAATTTACGTGCAACTTCAGCAAGTATACGCCCCATGATGAGCATAATGCCCAGCTGCATCAGCAAGTGTACTACATCTGCGTGGCCCAGCCTAACCATGCTTTACCTCCCTTCCTGTACCTTGATTTTTGATCGGGTGAATCACCAGCAAATTACATGGCATATCGGCAAATATATACTCGAGGCCATGCGGGAAAACACGATCGAACAATGAGAATCTCCGGGGCGATGCTCCTACAACCAGCAGGTCGGCATGCTTGCGCTGCGCAAACTTGGCCAGCTCAAAACCTGACTTACCGGCAAGCATCTTTATATTTACTTTCAATCCTTCGTGTGGTATACCTTTCAACAATTTCTCTACCGTTTCAATTTCATCTTTCACCAGGCTTTGTCGCAGGTTCTCATACTCTGCTTCGGAATGTTGGTCGGATGCCGACATGGTTAAACCATATAGTTTGATTTCGCGAACAACATGCAGCCACTGTGCTTTATCTTTTAAACCAATGGCACACGCTATACGAACAGCATCTTCAACATAGGCGCTGTCTTCTGTATTCACCACTATATTTCGGAAAGGTGCCGGTGTGTTAGACGGATCGGTGAGCATAAGCACCGAGCAGCCAGCCTTGCGTAGAATTTTACGCGCTATCGTACCGAGATAATACTGAACAAGATTCTCCTGCTTAAGTGCACCCGCCACCAGCAAGTCTACATTTTCTTTTTTACAGGTTGCGAGTATACGCTCGCTGGGTTTGCCCTGCTCCCAGCAGACGCGAACGTCTTTATCAAGTGACAAATTAACACTCGCCAAAAATTCATTCAGCAGTAATTTTTCGCGGTCGCCATAGTCGCCTACGTGAATGAGGATGAGCTCGGCATTCCATAAATTTTTTAACCGGGCCACCTCTGCGAGCAGGGCTTGTGTGCGCGGAGAGAACGCCAGGGCTAATGCTATTTTATGGAACTGCACCATTAAGGCGGTAAGATAACGGATTTTAATACGGGATTGGTAGTGTAAAATTTAGTAATAACTGCGGGATGGCTGGTATCAACCGTGTTGCCGTTTACTGAAACTTACTCGCCCTATAGCAGGGAATTGTAAACACCTGAACAATATACCTGTTCGTTAATGTGTTGCAACGCTGTTTTACTTTTCAGGATTCTCTTTTGCCGTAAATTTCATTACACCTTCGCTTTCCATTCTTCTTACTTTTTTCTGAAAAACTTGCACGGATACGCCAACCGGGATAATCAAACGGTACCATCTACAGGGGTATTCTACTTTTGTTTACTCAAAATTCGAAGAATGGAGTTTAGAAAAGTGATACGGGATTTGATTGTTGGTGAAGACAAGCACATTGAGTCTTGGGGAGAGTATAAACAGGTGATGCTGTCCGGGCAATTTGCGTTGCTCGGTATTCTGGTATGTGCACTATATATAGTGATCGATGTTTTGTCGGGTACATATTTCTCCGTGCCGGTATTTGTATGCAGCGCTTTTTTTCTTTCGCTCTCTATTTTCATACATCGCCAAGGCGACCATTGCCTGGCAAATTACTTCTTATTGCCTACGGTTAACATCATGGTATATCTGTTCGCGGCCAGCGAATCGCCCAATACCGGTATCTTTGTTTTTTTCATTGCTAATTCTGTGGCGGCTTTCGCGGTGTTCAGCTATAAACAGCGACTACTGTCAATATTGTTCGCTGTATTTACTTATGTACTCTTTGCAATGGCATACTTTGTAGATTTCAGTCTGCTGCCAAAAAGAAATCACAGCGAAGAATTACTGTTGCTACACCTTGTGCTGAATTTTACCGTTGCAC
>CBIHOZ010000056.1:0-38175 GCA_966211525.1 uncultured Chitinophaga sp.
GCTATACCTTCATCCTGGATTCTTGAAAAGACCGGTATGAAAAAAGGAATGGCACTTGGACTATTGGTAATGGCAGTAGGTACTTTCCTATTTGGTACATATGCCACCCAGCGAAATTATACAGTATCACTAATCGGTCTCTTTACCATCGGTTCAGGGCTATCTATACTTCAAACGGCATCGAACCCTTATATCAGTATACTCGGACCGATTGAAAGCGCAGCACAACGCATCAGTATCATGGGTATCTGTAATAAAATAGCAGGTATACTAAGCCCTATAATTTTAGGAGCATTTGTTTTGAAAGGTGTTGATGAACTCGAAGCACAGATCGTTGGCGCTGCTACTCCTGAAATAAAAGAGACATTACTGAACCAGTTCGCTGCGAAAATATACCCTCCGTATATGATCATGGCTGGCGTGCTTGTATTACTGGGTATATGGATTCTCAAATCTGCACTCCCTGAAATAAAGGCAAGTGAAGTAAATGAAACCCCGGCAGACAGCAAGCTATCAAAAAGCAAAACGAGCATTCTTCAATTCCCACATTTGCTGCTCGGAGCATTCTGTATATTTGTATATGTAGGTGTTGAGGTAATGGCCGGCGATGCGATAGGTACCTACGGTAAAGGCTTTAATATATCTTCCGATGAGACCAAGTATTTTACTTCGTTCACACTCATCACCATGCTCATTGGTTACATCATTGGTCTGGTTGCCATTCCTAAATTTCTATCGCAGCAAACTGCGTTGAAAATTTCTGCGTGGCTCGGCATAATCTTTACCGCTGCTACTGTATTTACATCAGGTTATGTATCGGTAGCATTTGTAGCTGCACTGGGTCTTGCCAACGCACTGATGTGGCCTGCTATATGGCCATTGGCAATTGATGGTCTTGGTAAATTTACGGAGCGCGGGTCAGCACTTTTAGTAATGGGTATCGCCGGTGGTGCCATTGTTCCGAAAGTATTCGCGAGCCTTAAAGACGAGTATCACTTCCAGTGGGTATTCTTTGCATTGATGCTTCCGTGCTATATCTATATACTTTTCTACTCGATGAAAGGTTATCTGGTTGGCAAGAAAGCTTAGTAAAAAGAAACTCAATAAGATAAAAAGAGCATTCATTTCGAATGCTCTTTTCATTTCAAGGAAGCTATCTTAATGCAGTGCCTCTTTCAAAAAATCATTTAGCGGCTTCGCAGACTTTAATGTCTCTACAACGGTCTTCATAAATTTCTTATCTGTTACCTCCGTGTCTTTAAACTCGTGGGTAACAACGAAGCTTTTTAATTTTAGCCAATCTGCATACGGGTGATCTGGCGCATATCCCTTCGGAGCCTTCTTCAGCGCACCTTCTTCCCAGAACTTGGAGAAATTACTTTTAAACTTCTTCTCGTTAAATATCTTCTTCAGATTATCACCATTGTAATCAATCTCCTGTCGCACTTTCGCAAGAATTTCCGGCTGAGGCTGAAACAATCCTATAGCAACAAAACTCTGGTTGCCGGGTTGTATCTGAAAATAATATCCCGGTGTACCGAGTCCTTTACCCTCAGCTGACATTGCTGCGCCAAAGTTATTTTTATACGGACGCTTGTCTTTGCTGAAGCGAACATCGCGGTATATACGAAACACTAATTTCTTTGGATCAAGTCCACCCAGCGAATCATCAAACTTTATCATCTCGCCAAGCAGGTTGGCAACAACTTCGTCAAACGATTCTTTTGCCTGCAGATATTTCGGTTTGTTCTTCTCAAACCATTCGCGGTCGTTATTCTTCGCCAGGTCTTTCAGAAATTTCAGTATGAGAGGGAAATCCATATATAGCTAAAATAGTTAAACGGTTAATATATAGGTTGCTATTCAAAAACTTCTACAATTGTTTCAAGGCCTATACCACGCGATGCTTTCACCAGGATGGTTGCATCTGTCAGTTTATCTTTTCGCAACTGCTCCATCAAGGCATCTTTAGTTGTAAAATGTTTGGCTGACGGCAGTTCTTCCAATGCTGTTTTGATCAGGTTACCGCAGAAATATACTTCCTGCAATCCCTTTTCGCGAATGAGTTTTCCCAGACTGCGATGTTCCTTTTCTGCCTCCTCCTCTAACTCAAACATATCACCGAGTATAACAACCTTGCGAGGTGCTTTCATCGCGGCTATATTTTCGATTGCTGCCTGCATCGAGCTTGGATTGGCATTGTAGGCATCCAGTATTATCGTGTTAGTACCTTTCGTTACCATTTGCGAGCGCATGTTAGAAGGTATATATTCGGCTATAGCACGATTGGCATCAGCACTATCAACACCAAAGAATTTACCGATGCATAAAGCGGCAGCCATGTTCTCAAAATTATAGGTACCGATCAGATGTGTAGTTACTACTTCGCCATTCTCGGCCTTGAGCTTTACAAACGGGTCAGCACCGATCAGCTCGCAATGATAGTAATCTCCTTTTGCCGGATATAGTACCGGACTATTGAAACGCTTGGCCATGTTTGCCAGTACAGCATTCTGCGAATTGATAAATACCGTTCCCTGCGTAGTGATAAGATGCTGGTATAATTCAGACTTTGCACGAATTATATTTTCATACCCGCCAAATGTACCTATATGTGCTTTACCTATGTTAGTGATAAAGCCGTGTGTAGGGTTGGCGATTGAACACAGCAGTGCGATTTCTCCTAAATGGTTCGCACCCATCTCAACTACCGCTACCTCGTACGATGAATCGATTGCAAGTATAGTAAGCGGTACACCAATGTGGTTGTTCAGATTTCCTTTGGTAGCATAGGTCTTGAATTTTTTACTCAGCACTGTGCTCACCAATTCCTTGCTTGTAGTTTTACCGTTCGATCCGGTAAGTCCTACCACCGGTATTTTAAGCTGATCGCGATGATGGCGCGCAAGCTTCTGTAACGTTTCAAGAACATTGTCTACTACGATACAGCGTTCATCAACTTTATAGGCTGCGTCATCAATCACCACATGGCTGGCACCCTTCTCGAGCGCTTGTGCAGCAAATTCATTGGCGTTAAAGCGATCGCCCCGCAAAGCAAAAAAGATTGAGCCCGGAGTGATCTGTCGTGTATCCGTTGATACTTTGCCCGACTTTAAAAATTTCGAATATAGGTCTCCAATATCCATCATCATTATACTGTCTTTTATTTAGCCCGGTGCTGTAAAACTGCATAGGGATTGTGCACCGGAAAAAGTATCTTGGTGGCAAGATAACAGCCTCGCAGACCACTACGTTATAACAGGTAGAAAAATTATTTTGATGAGACCATTTTTATCCTGCCTCTTCCTCTGCATCTCACTCAGTGCCTATGCACAATTTACGTATGTGCTGGATCAAAGCATTCCCGTTGAAACGGATAAAGGAACTCTCAACATGCCGTGGGCCGGTGGACTTAACGCAGCGCAGTATAACACGATGGATCTGAATGAGGACGGACATGAAGATTTAGTACTCTTCGATCGCATGGCCAATAAGATCTATACTTTTCTGAATCAGGATAACGCATACCAATACACTCCGGAGTACGAATCGTTCTTCCCCAGTGATGTTGCCAACTGGCTGTTGCTGCGCGACCTTAACTGCGATGGACGCAAAGATATTTTTACCGGCAACATACTCGGCATGAAGGTATATGATAACGTAACAACTACCGGTGGAACGCTGACGTGGAAGCATCATATATTTTATGACAACGGAGCAAAAAGTGATGTTCTGTTAACAAAGGGTTTCTCGGATGAGAAGATCAACCTGCAACTTCAGTTTGACGACCTGCCCACCATTATGGATGCCGATGGAGATGGCGACCTCGATATTTTTACGGTGCGTTTTGCCGGCAATGGCACGATTGAATATCATCAGAACTTAGGTATAGAAGAGCGCAGTCGTTGTGATTCACTTGACTTCAAAAGGATTACTATACAATGGGGAGGTTTCACCGAATGTACCTGCGGTAATTTTGCCTTCAATAGCACCGAGTGTAATACCGGTGGACGCGTTGAACATGCAGGCGGAAAAAGTTTACTGATGCTGGATGTTACACAGGATGGCGAGCTCGATGTACTGCTCTCGGAAGCAACCTGCACCAGGCTCTCTATGTTAGAGAACCAAGGCGATCTGCTCAACCCGGTTATCAATACCGATCAGAATTTTCCTTCTCCGAATGCGAGTAACTTTCTTTACCCTGCTCCTTACTATGAAGATGTCGACTTTGATGGATTGAAAGACCTGATCATTACGCCTAATATATTTACCAAGACTGACCTTGGCACCAACCTCGCCAACTCAAACTGGGTTTATAAGAATACAGGCACCAACGCAAGTCCGGTGTTTGCTTTCAACAAAGTAAATTTTCTGCAGGAACAAATGATTGATGTAGGTGATAACGCGGTACCCGCTTTTGTTGATTTTGATATCGATGGTGACTACGATCTCTTCATCAGTCAGAATACATCAGATGTTACTGCGGCTACTATACAGGTATATGAAAATATTGGAACGGCATCAACGCCACGCTTTAAACTGATCGAAGACAATTACCTGAACTTCACAACGCTTGCCCTATACAACCTGAAAATACAATTTGTAGATATAACCGGTGATGGGAACCTGGACCTTGTGTTTACAGCGACCGGTTTCTTCGATGGCATCACGCGACTCCACTATATCCCAAACAAGGCTGCTGCCGGTCTGAGTTTCTCCACTGTGGATATCCAGTCCGTTGATATCAACCCGGCCACTGCAACCGATCTTGCTTCTACCGAAAATATACTGGTGGTAGATGTAGACCTGGATGGTCGCCTGGACTTGTTGCATGGGCGGAGCAATGGTGCTATATATTATTGGAAGAACTCGGGCAGTAATGCTGCGCCCAGTTACTCGCTTCAAAACAGTACATACCTGGGCGTTGGCTCCAGTGTACTCCGGCAGAACCTCGCGTTTGCAGTAGGTGACTTAGATGGTGATGGTTCCGCTGACTTGGTTATTGGCGATCAGACCGGAGAGCTCCGGATCATCGATAACTTTCGCACCGCCAGCAATACCGATGCAGCCATTACGAATATAGTGTGGAACCCTCTTTCAGAAACATACCGGTCGCGAAACTTCGGTGGTCGTGTGTGGCCAACCATTGTAAATCTTTATGGCACTGCCAAGCCAGCTATTGTTACGGGCAACGTAACGGGTGGGCTATCGGTTTTGCAGCATGACAACACGAGCGAGTTGCCGGGCGAACCTGCTATTAGCGTCTATCCTAATCCTGTAAATGACGATGTATTTGCAGTGACATCTGATCGCTCTGTTTTCATGATGATATTTTCTGCTACGGGACAACAGATCACACAACCGGTTTTAATTCAGGCAAACCAAGCGAGTCAGACCAATGTTGCTAAACTTTCCGCTGGTCTCTATATTCTTCGCTTCATCTGGAACGAGAAATCGTTCTCGAAGAAAATTGTAGTTCATTAATCCGCGTATTCCTCCATCTTTGCGCCCGCAAAAACGCAGAGTCTGTTAATAAACACCGACTCATTAATGACTTATCTAAAGAATATAAATATGAAGTACGCTTTTCTCTTCGACATGGATGGAGTGATTGTCGACAGCAATCCTTATCATAAAATTGCATTGATACAATTTTGTAAAGAGCACGGATACGATCTGGATGAGCAGCAGCTTCGCGAAAAGATATACGGTCGCACCAACCGCGACTGGATCATGAATATTTTCGGAAACATTGGCGGTGAAAAAATTCGTCAGTATACAGAAGAGAAAGAAGCACTCTATCGCAAGCTGTATGATAACGATGTGAAGCCGGTTGATGGACTGATCAGCTTCCTGGAAAAATCGGAGAAGGCAGGTATACCGCGTGCTGTCGCTACATCTGCGCCACGCGCCAATGTAGATTTCTCGTTATCAAAAACGCATACAGAACGATTCTTCCCCACCATACTTGACGATTCTTTTGTAAGCAAAGGCAAGCCGGACCCGGAGATTTATTTAAAGTCTGCGGCAGCGCTCAATTACAAACCGGAAAACTGTATTGTATTTGAAGATTCACTGTCAGGGGTAGCGGCAGGCAAGGCCGCCGGATGCAAAGTTGTGGGCATTACCACCACGCACACGCGCGAAGAGCTGCACCAAACTGACTTAATTATAGAGAATTTTACAGGCCTCGACCCTGAAACCTTGATTTCCAGGCTTTTTTAAGAAAAGACTTTGGATTAATTTGAATTTGGCTTTGGATTATTGAACAGGTTTTACCGATATTTGCAATCCCTTTTTAGAAGGGGCTAAAATTGAGCTGATTATGGCACGAGTTTGTGAAATAACTGGAAAAAGACCTCAGGTTGGTAACAACGTATCGCACGCTAACAACAAAACGAAGCGTAGATTTTTACCGAATCTTCAGAAGAAGCGTTTCTTCATTCCTGAGGAGAACAAGTGGATCACTTTGAAAGTATCTACGAAAGCAATCAAGACCATCAATAAGAATGGTATAACGGCTGTATTGAAAGAAGCCAGAGCTAACGGAAATCTGGTACTATAGTAATACATCACGTAAATCGTTCATGGTTATAGGTTATCCGTGCAACCGGAAGACGATTAACAAATAACGTAAAAGACAATGGCAAAGAAAGGCAACAGGATTCAGGTGATCTTAGAGTGCACAGAGCATAAAACAAGCGGCCAGCCAGGCATGAGCCGTTATATCACCACGAAGAATCGTAAAAACACAACAGAAAGATTGGAACTGAAGAAGTACAATCCTATTCTGAAAAAAGTAACTGTTCACAAAGAAATTAAATAACCATGGCAAAGAAAGTAGTTGCTACACTGAAGAAAGGTGACGGAAAGAGCTTTGCAAAAGTAATCCGTGCCATTAAGTCTGAGAAGACTGGTGCTTACACCTTCAAGGAAGAAATCGTTCCGGCTGATTTAGTAAAAGAAACGCTTGCTAAAAAATAAGCTGGTTTTAAAAGCTACAAAAGTCCCTGATGAGGGACTTTTTTTTTGCCGTTTTGCGTCATTGAATCTGCAACCTGTCCGATAGGTGTTTACCGGATTATCGGATTTTGTTGATATTTGAACCTTGTCATTCAGAATATATTATGTTCGGACTGTTCTCAAAAGATAAAAAAGAATCACTCGACAAAGGCCTCGAGAAATCCAAGCAAAGCTTTTTCGGCAAACTCGGCAAAGCCCTTGTTGGTAAATCTACTGTTGATGATGAGGTGCTGGACAACCTCGAGGAAATCCTTGTATCCTCTGATGTTGGCGTTGAAACAACACTCAAGATTATAGCACGCATCCAGGAACGCGTAGCGCGTGATAAATACCTCGGTGCATCTGAACTCGACAAGATTCTGAAAGAAGAAGTTGCTGCACTCCTCGCAGAAACCAACGCGAAAGAAATTGAAGAGTTTGAAACGCCTGCTGATAAAAAGCCCTATGTAATTATGGTAGTAGGAGTAAACGGTGTTGGTAAAACAACCACGATCGGCAAGCTCTCATCACAATTCAAAAAGAAAGGCAAGAAAGTAGTGTTAGGTGCTGCCGATACTTTTCGTGCTGCTGCCGTAGATCAACTAAAGTTGTGGGGCGAGCGTGTAGGGGTACCGGTAATTGCCAAAGGAATGAATACTGATCCATCTGCTGTTGCCTTTGATGCTGTACGTGCGGGAGCCGATCAAGGTGCAGATGTTATTATTATTGATACTGCAGGAAGACTGCATACAAAAATCAACCTGATGGCCGAGCTCACGAAGATCAAGCGCGTGATGCAGAAAGTTATACCCGATGCTCCTCACGAAGTGCTGCTTGTACTCGATGGCAGCACCGGACAAAACGCAGTGATTCAGGCGCGCGAATTTACCAAGGCTACTGAAGTTACATCACTTGCCATTACTAAACTGGATGGCACTGCCAAAGGTGGCGTTGTGATTGGTATATCCGATGAATTCAAGATACCGGTGAAATATATAGGGGTTGGCGAAAAGGTAGATGACCTCCAGGTATTCGACAGAACCGAGTTTGTTGATTCGCTTTTCAAGCGCGACTAAACAACGGACTGGCTACTTCTTATCTTTCTCAGTTATAATCGCTGGACTTTTCCGTACAGGAATGCGGAAGAATAACTGGTAGTTAAATCCCCAGACAGATTCTTTATCGGTACGACCGTAGCCGGGAACATCGGCAGGAACAAGTCTTCCGGTTTCATTGGTGCCCAATCCGAATTTGAAACGCGCGGTATATCCCATCCAGAACCAATTCAACATCTTTACTTTTATACCCGTAGTAAGCTCGAACCAATGACCGTTGATATTAACGTTCTGCAAATTTTCGTTCAGCGTTCCCCATACCGGGTCTTCAATGCCTTCTACAACAAGATGCTCTGAAAATGTAGCGTGTCCGTAACGCGCACCAATGAAGAACATATTCTTCTCCGGATCTTTCGTCAGGAAGTTTACATCCACTCCTACCCTGAAATAATTACCGTTGTTGTCATATATACCTTTATCACTGGCGTAGTCTCTCGCCCAATAGCCATAGTCTACAGACAGGTAGTATCTTCCAAAATCAACATCCCCATTTACTTCCCAGCCATTAAAAGTTTTGCTATAGTATGTACGGGCAATTGAAAGAGCATCGGTGCCTATGCGAACTCCCGTAGGTATATACCATTGACTTTTCGCGGTATCAGCAGGTACCACTGCAGTAGTATCCTTCTGCGCAAATGCAAGCGAACTGCATAGCAGCAATAGCAATATGTTAATTGACTTCAACGGCAATGTTCGTTACGGCTGGAAATTTAACATCGTTTGTCGTAAGCACCTCTACATTTGCGCTAGCATTAGAGGTGGTTGTCAGGTCAGAATATACATTCTGCACACCACATCCTGAAAAAAGTGTATTGAAGGTTGTTGTATAGCTTACCGCTATAACAGTGGTTTCCGTTTCCGGATTAGTAGCGGTCGTGTATTTAACTTCAAATTCAGTAGTAGATGCATTAGGATTGAGCGGAAGTCTTACAGTTGTAGTGGTGTCATTCGCATATAGTATATCATCAGAATAATCCATCGTTATACTTTGTATATATACTGCACGCGTAGTTGTTGTGTTCGGTCTCCTGAATACAACTTGTGTCAGGTTTGTTTCCGGGCAGCGAAGTAACTTAACGTTTACAACGGCAGGATCCTGAATCGTACTGAGCGAATCACCATCGCTGTCGAGTGCAATCGCAGCGGTATCAAAGGTTGTTTGAGTTTTGTCGATGTAAAGTGAATCGATAAACTTTTGTTTGCCACACTGCTTGTAACGTTCGATGTTATGAATCTTATAGTTTACCACAAGTTTTCGTATTGAGTCTTTCAATCCAAAATCATCTGCAAAGTCAAATGTATACGAAGATTTTTCGGTGTTTAAGTCAACCGGCAAATACAGGGTTGATGCCGTTTTATCTACATAGAATTTCTCACCATTAAAATCAGCTGTAATACTATTGATCTCGGTACTGCGCGTAGTAGCTGATTGTGTACTTGTTCCGGATATATAGAGTTGCTGAAGTGTAAGCCCCATGGTAGTGATTTGCGGACACCGGTATACGGCAATGTTAGTCCCTCCGCTTTTCGTGGGCACATCGTTTACAAGTCTGATCGAATCAAAAGAATGCTCTGTTACAGCAAGACCACCTAATATATAGCGTGACCCGCAGTCTTCTGACACATACTGCATTTGGGCATTGTAGGTAACATTCAGCGTATCTTTACTGCCATCTGCGCGGGTAATAACAATATTGGTACTCGTAGTGGTATAATTAAGAGGCACTGCAAAATTCGTTGCTGTATCCGCATACACAACTTTGGCGCCCGACATCACAATTTCTGTGGCTTTGAGCGTATCGGCTCCACCGGAGCCCATTACATAAAAAGAAATCCCTAAATAATTATTGTTGAGCTGAAAACAATCGGGATCGTCCAGGCAAGATGCAGCCAGAATAAGAAAAAAGATGAACCAGCCTGTTCTTTTCATAGATTTTTGCGGGCGTAAAGATACTTTAACGCCCCGAAGCCCAAATTCTGTGCCCATTTATTTTTAGTACTTTTGCTTCTGGAATGGAAAGCCACGGCCATAAACCGCTAACCTGCATTCAATTCAAGCTTTCAACGCTGCGCACCACGCTTTATTGAATATTGAATTATTGGAACCAGGTTATTGTTGGTGACAGAAAACGGGGCAAGAGGTATCAATTGAAATGAAAACAAAGGGTAATAAGAAAACGAAGGTCAATATAGTTACACTGGGTTGCTCCAAAAACCTGGTGGACTCTGAAGTATTATTGACCCAATTGCGGGGTAATGGCATTGAAGCCGTGCATGAATCAAAAGAAGATGATGCCAGCGTTGTGGTAATTAACACCTGCGGATTTATTGATAACGCCAAGCAGGAATCCATTGATACGATCTTACGCTATGTAGATGCCAAAGAAGAAGGCATTGTTGACAAAGTATATGTTACAGGCTGTCTCTCGCAGCGTTACAAAGACGATCTTGAAAAAGAAATACCCGATGTTGATGCCTGGTTCGGCACCCGCGATCTGTCGCGTATTTTGAAAGTATTTAAAGCTGACTATAAACACGAGCTTGTAGGTGAGCGCATTCTCACCAACCCGAGTCATTATGCTTATCTGAAAATATCGGAAGGCTGCGATCGTCCATGCTCATTCTGTGCTATTCCACTGATGCGAGGAGGACACATGTCGCGCCCGATGGAAGAACTGGTGCTTGAAGCCAAGAACCTCGCCAAGAACGGCACAAAAGAGTTGTTGCTTATTGCACAGGACTCAACCTACTACGGTCTTGATCTTTACAAGAAAAGAAATCTTGCTGAACTTCTGCAGCGCTTGTCGGATGTGGAAGGTATTGACTGGATACGCTTACACTATGCATTCCCGGCAGGCTTCCCGATGGATGCACTGCAGGTAATGGCTGAGCGTTCCAACATCTGCAAATATATAGATATTCCGCTGCAACATGGTTCAACCAATATGCTGCAGATTATGCGCAGAGGTATAACACGTGAAAAGACTGAGCAATTGCTCGACACCATTCGTGAAAAAGTACCCGGTATCGCTATTCGCACCACCATGATCGCTGGTCACCCTGGGGAAACCGAAGCCGAGTACCAGGAGATGTTACGCTTTATTGAAAAATCGCGATTCGATCGTCTTGGAGTGTTTGCTTATTCACATGAAGAGAATACACATGCTTATTCGATGGCCGATGATGTACCCGATGAAGTAAAGCAGGAACGTGTTGATGAGATCATGGAGCTGCAACAAGGCATATCGCTTGAACTTAACCAACAGAAGATCGGCAAGATTTATAAGACCCTGGTGGATCGCAAAGAAGGCGGTGCATTTATAGGACGCACTGAATTCGATTCACCGGAAGTTGATAACGAAGTGATCATTCACAGCCCTGACAACTACATACGCATCGGTGACTTCGTGAATGTAAAAATCAAGTCGGCTACCGAGTTTGATCTTAGCGGCAGCATTGTACAATAGATTTGGTAGCGCTATAGCATAGCGTGTAGCAGGTATACTTTACCGCTCTTACGCCATTAACATATCATTAACAAAGTTTTGATGCTGGCTATGAAGGATTCACAACCTCGTGTCACATTTTCCTAAACTTAATACGGGAAATTGTCGTTATTCGGGTTGTGAATTCACGTACCACCAATCCGTGTTGTTAACATATGCATCTTGAGAAGATTCCCTTCGCTGAAACGCGATCATTCAGTTCGTTTTTCCTTGACTATATCCAACAGAAAGAATCTCTTAAGCCATTCTATAATCGCTTCCCTCAACCGGAAAATTTCAAAGGTCAGCTTGCTGACAAGCAGAAATCTTTTCCGATGGAGACTCGCCAAACACTGGCAAAAGTTCTGCAGCAACAATATATAGGTGTCCCAAACATTCCGGCCGTTCAGCAGAACATCGAAGCATTACAACAGCCCAATACATTTACCGTAGTAACGGGCCATCAGTTAAATATTTTTACAGGACCGCTATATTTCATTTTCAAGATCGTTACGGTAATCAACACCTGTAAAAAATTAAAGGCCTTATACCCTGACTATAATTTTGTTCCGGTCTACTGGATGGCTTCAGAAGACCATGACTATAATGAAATAAAATACTTCAGACTATACGGTAAGAAATATAGCTGGGGCACAAACCAAACCGGAGCAGTAGGAAGATTTTCAACGAAGGATCTTTTACCTTTGCTGAATGAAGTTCCTGGAGATATATCAATTTTCCGTGAAGCTTATACAAAAGGTAAATCACTCAGTGATGCCGTACGACAATATGTACATACACTCTTTGGCAAAGAAGGTCTTGTGGTAGTGGATGCTGATAACGTTGAATTGAAATCCATCTTCAAAGATGTTATTCGTCAGGATATACTGGACAACACTACAAAGAAACTTGTTGACCAAACCAACACTGCACTCGAAAACGAAGGCTATAAAATACAGGTATTCTGTCGGGATATAAACTTCTTTTACCTTGATAAAGACCTCCGCAGTCGCATTGAGAAATCCGGAGACTCTTACCAGGTTGTTGATACAGATATAGCCTTTTCAGAAGAAGAAATTAAAAAACTCATTGAGGAACATCCGGAACGATTCAGTCCCAACGTAATTCTCCGTCCGCTATACCAGGAAATGATACTGCCTAACCTTGCGTATGTGGGCGGACCGTCAGAGGTAGTATACTGGCTTCAGTTAAAAAGTGTTTTCGAACATTTCCATACTCCGTTCCCGATGCTTATGCCGCGTAACTTCGCCATGGTAATGGAGCATACTGTTATGCGCAAGTTTGAAAAGACAGGCCTTGAGTTGAAAGATCTGTTCGAAGACAAAAACTATATCTTCAATCACTGGGTATTGAAGCATTCGCCGCGTAACCTTACCGTTGGTGCAGAGCGAAAACAAGTGCTTGATCTTTTTGAAGAGCTGAAGAAACGATCGGATGCTATTGATACAACGCTAACGGCATATATAGGGGCAGAAGGGAAACGCGCGCTGAACAGCCTGGAGAAAATAGAACGGAAATTACTGCGTGCCGAGAAACGCCTGCACACCGACAAGCTTAAACAAATAGATGCCGTAAAAGATATACTCTTCCCGAATGGAAGTCTGCAGGAACGCACCGACAACTTCCTGAATTTCTACCAGCAAGACAAAGCATTTATAGACAAGCTGATTGAAAAATTCGATCCGTTCGATTACCAGTTTAATATTCTTTCTTACAACAGTCAGCCGTAACTTGCCAGTATGACAAAAGCTGAACTGCGGAAAATATACCTGGCAAAACGAAAGTCTGTTTCAGAAGCAGAGTACCTGCGGCTCAACCATCAGCTTTGTGAAAACTTTTTTGCAGCTGTTGATCTGTCGTTTATCAAAGTGCTTCACACCTTTATACCGATCGAAAAAAATCGCGAACCCAACACGTGGCTTATCATCGATCGCATTCGCAGAGAGTTTCCCCATATACGATTATCGATACCAAGAGTAAATACAGAAACAGGTGGTCTTGAAAATTTCTTTCTTGAAGGAATGCATCAGCTTACACTCAACACCTGGGGAATTCTGGAACCCAAACAAGGTATACCTACAGAACCCGAAAAGATTGACATGGTGCTCGTGCCCATGCTTACGTTTGATATGAACGGCCAGCGGGTAGGCTATGGTAAAGGTTTTTATGATCGCTTTCTGGCAACGTGCAGGCCTACCGTTAAAAGTGTAGGACTTTCTCTTTACGAACCGGTAGAAACAATACAGGACATCGAAGATCACGATGTCCCGTTAAGTTATTGCATTACACCTACGCAAGCATTCAGCTTTAATTCGTAAGCGATATCTATATATTTAAATCGAGGGCTCTTGTTGACTGAGGCAATGGAATGAACCCAGTCCCCAGATGATGTCCAATGAATCAAGTCCTACAACTTTTCTGTCATTGAAAGTCTTCTGTAAAATCTCCAGCGCTTTATCATCATTCTTATCGCGGAACGTAGGAACAATTACATATTTATTGCTGATATAGAAGTTAGCATACGATGCAGGCAGTCGCATATCTTCGTATACGATCGGTTCCGGCATTGGCAGCTCCACTATATTCATTTGCTTTCCATTCTCCAGGCGAAGCTTGCTTAGCTCTTTCAGATTGTCGCGCAGCGGCACATAGTTCTCGTCAGCACGATTGGTCTCAACAACGGTAACAACGGTATCTTCATTTACGAAGCGCGTTAGATCATCGATGTGCCCATCGGTATCATCGCCCAGTATACCATCGCCAAGCCAGAGTATATTTTCTACTCCGTAGTAGTTATGCAAAAACGCTTCAATCTGTTTTTGATTAAGATGTGGATTACGATTCTCGTTCAGCAAGCATGACGTGGTAGTCAGCAACGTTCCTTTTCCGTTGAATTCAACGGAACCACCTTCCATTACAATACCTGGATATAATACCGGTATATTATAGTGCTTCGCGATGAGTGTAGGTATATTATCATCCAGGTCGAACGGAGGATATTTACCACCCCACGCATTGTAGCCCCAGTCTACTATAATTTTCTTATGCTCAGCATTCGGGTTCAACAGAAACGCAGGGCCATGATCGCGGCACCATGCATCGTTGGTAGGATGTATAAAGAATTGAACGTTGTTAAGGTCAGCACCAGCTTCCTGCACATAGCGCAGTGCTTTCTGCTTCATGGCTTCATCCACCACGTTAACATTTACCTTCTCTCCTTCTGCTACCAGCTTGATAAACTGCGCATATATCGGATATATAGTCGAGATCTTTCCGGGCCATGATGCTTCCTTATGCGGCCAGCTGAGCCAGGTGGCATCGTGCCTGGCAAATTCTGCAGGGAAGGAATAGCCGAGCTCCTTTGGAGTCTTAGAGTCCGGAAGTCCGGAAGTCGGGAAGTTGAGGTTGCTGTTCATGTATCAATATATACTTACAAAGATCGATTTAGAATACAGTTGTGGCACAGAGGTTCACAAAGGAGACACAAAGGGACACAGAGTTTTTTAGTTAATGATTCGTTTTATACCACTCTTCAAGAGTGCAACGTGAAAATTAATTAGCAAACCAAGCTTATAGTTACCCAATCGCATATAGGTAAGAATTTGCGCGGTATGCACATCTGTAAAGCTTTCAACTGTTTTTATCTCGATCACTATTTTGTTCTCTACCAATAAATCAAGTCTATAGCCATGATCCAGCTTTATCTCTTTATAAACGACTGGCATCGGCTTTTCCTTTTCAACGCAATAACCATTTTGCACCAGATCAAAATACAGGCACTCGCGATATGCAGACTCAAGCAATCCTGGTCCTAACGTTTTATGTACCTCTATCGCGTGTCCTATAATTTTATTGGACAATTCATTCTCTAACATTTGGCTAACGGCTTTGTGAAACTTTTGTCTTCTTTGTGTCCTCTGTGCAACGGGATTTATATACTTATTCGTCTATAAATCGTTTCGTAATTGGCTGGTACGAATCAATTCTTCGGTCACGGAGGAACGGCCAGTGGGTTCTGTAGCGATCGGTTTGACCGAAGTCTATTTCTTCTACGTGCACTTCTTCCTGATCGTGTGATGCGAGGTATATCAATCTTCCGAATGGGTTCGCTATAAATGAGCCTCCCCAGAATTTCATAGCACCATTCTGCTCAAACCCAACACGGTTCACACTTACCACGTGCAAGCCGTTAGCTACCGCGTGACTACGTTGAATTGTCTGCCATGCATTGTACTGTTCTGAGTTTGTTGCTTCATCCTGCGATGTAGCCCAGCCTATAGCAGTCGGGTAAAATAAAATCTCTGCACCCATCAGCGAAGTAATACGTGCCGCTTCCGGATACCATTGATCCCAGCAGATGAGTACACCGATCGTTGCAAACTTTGTCTTGAATACTTTATACCCTAAATCACCCGGCGTGAAATAGAATTTTTCATAGTATGCCGGATCATCCGGAATGTGCATCTTTCTATACTTTCCGAGATATGTACCATCGGCATCAATCACAGCCGTTGTATTATGATACAAACCTTCAGTACGTTTTTCAAAAAGTGATGCGATGATTACTACACCGGTTTCCTTGGCAACAGCAGATAGCGCATCCGTTGAAGGCCCTGGAATAGCTTCAGCCAGTTTAAAGTTTTCGTAATCTTCAACATCGCAGAAGTAAAGCGAACGAAAAAGCTCTTGCAGACAAACAATCTGCGCTCCTTTAGCGGCAGCTTCGCGGATCTTCTCAATGGCTTTTGTCAGGTTCTCCTGAGGATCTTTCGTGCATGACATCTGCACGGTTCCAACTTTCACTTTTTTACTCACGTCTGTTTCTTGTTTTTATATTGTTTTAAAACGCTACAAAATTAGGAAGTAATTCGTCTTACGAAAATTAAGACTTTGCTTCCCGATATGCATAAAAAGAAAACCCTCTGAAAAAGTTCAGAGGGTTCGAAATTGCATATTAAACAATAAACCTTGTTACGCTTCTGTTTCGATGTGAACGAACGATTCGTCTTTTGCTTCGAGGTTTGAAGTACCCATTAGCCAGGTGTCAACAGCACGAGCAGCTTCGCGACCTTCAGATATTGCCCACACTACGAGCGACTGACCTCTGCGAACATCACCTGCTGAGAACACGCCTTCCTGTGACGACATATAGTCTGTGGTTTTGATGTTGCCGCGCTCATCGAGCTCAAGTTTCAACTCATCTACAAGACCACCTTTTTCAGCACCAACGAAACCTATTGCCAGCAACGCCAACTCGCATGGAATAACTTTTTCAGTTCCGGCTATTTCTTCGAAGCCCATTTTACCTTGCGCGTTCAAGCCCCACTTGATCTCCACGATCTTCATTCCGGTGAGGCGACCACTGCTGTCTCCTATAAATTCTTTTGTTAGAATTGCCCACTGACGATCTGCACCCTCTTCGTGTGACGATGAAGTATTCAGGATCATCGGCCACAGCGGCCATGGGTTCGTATCATCATTGCGTTTTACCGGAGGCTTGGCAAGCAATTCGATTTGTGTTACTGATTTTGCTTTATGACGGTTTGATGTACCAACACAGTCAGAGCCTGTATCACCACCACCAATCACCAATACATTTTTCTCGGTTGCTAAAATGTCTTCAGCAAAAATATTATCACCTGCTACTCGCTTGTTCTGCTGAGACAGGAACTCCATCGCGAAGTGTACACCCTTCAGATTTCTTCCGGGTATAGGAAGATCGCGTGGTGCAGATGCACCTCCACACATTACTATAGCATCAAATTCATCTTGTAAATGTTTTGCGCTGATGTTTACACCTACGTGAGCGTTAGTGCGGAACACTACACCTTCCTGCTCCATCAAACGAAGTCTTCTGTCAATAACATGCTTCTCCAGTTTGAAGTCAGGTATACCATAGCGAAGAAGTCCACCGATCCGGTCGCTGCGCTCAAACACCGTTACCCAGTGCCCTGCTTTATTTAATTGTGCAGCAGCAGCAAGTCCTGCAGGACCTGATCCAACTACAGCTACACGTTTACCGGTTCTTTGCTTCGGAGGTGTAGGCTTCAGATAACCTTTCTCGAATGCCTGCTCTGCTATAGTCTTCTCGATATACTCGATTGTAACAGGCTTGTTGTTGATGCTGAGTACGCAGCTTGCTTCGCAGGGAGCCGGACAAATTCTTCCGGTAAATTCAGGAAAGTTATTGGTGCTGCTCAGAATCCTGATCGCCTCTTCCCACTTGCCATTATATACCGCATCATTAAAGTCAGGTATATTGTTGCCCAGCGGACAACCATTGTGGCAGAACGGCACACCACAGTCCATACAACGGGCGGCCTGCTGCTTTACCTTTTCTTTATCGAGCGGGTTATATACTTCTTTGTAATCTTTTATACGTTCTTTCGGATCACGCGACTTGGGCATCTCGCGATCAAACTTCATAAATCCATCTATCTGTCCCATGTGTCTGGTTGCTTCGGTTGTAGTTGATTATTTTTTAACAAGGACTGGCGCTTCCACTGCTTTACCATTAGAAGCTGAGCGTTGTTGCGCTTTTTGTTTTTGCATTACAGCCTTGTAGTCACGCGGCATAACTTTCACAAAAAGTTCGCAGGCAGTTTCCCAGTTTTCAAGCACCCACTCTGCCGGATCACTGCCGGTATATTTGTGATGCTTTTCAATCATGGCTCTTACTTCTGCCTTGTCTTCTTCTTCCAGTGTCTCAAGTTCAACCATCTCTTTGTTGCAGAGACGCTCGAGTGCATTTTCAGGATCGAAGACATACGCTATACCACCGCTCATACCGGCTGCAAAGTTTTTACCAGTCTTACCCAGTACAACTACACGACCACCCGTCATATACTCGCAGGCGTGATCACCTACACCTTCTACAACGGCTGTTACACCTGAGTTACGTACACAGAAACGTTCACCTGCCTGACCGCGGATATAGGCCTCACCAGATGTAGCACCATAGAACGCAACGTTACCAATGATGATGTTATCTTCCGGCTTGAACGTTGCTTCCTTATCAGGGTATATAATCAGTTTAGCACCTGATAAACCTTTTCCGAAGTAATCGTTCGCTTCACCTTCAAGTTCGAATGTTAAACCAGGGGCTCCGAATACCGCGAAGCTCTGACCTGCCGAACCTTTGAACTGGAAGTGAACTGTATCTTCCGGCAAACCTTTTCCTTTATACTTCTTCGATATTTCGTTTGAGAGCAATGCTCCTACGGAACGATCTATATTATGGATGATGAACTTCTCCTGTACAGCTTCTGCATCGTCAAGTGCAGGACGTGCTGCTTCAACCAGTTTCCAGTCGAGAACTTTCTCGAGTTCGAAATCCTGTTCGATCTGCTTATATAGTCCAACACCATCGTAAGCAGTTTCCTGGTGAAGTATAGGAGAGAGATCAAGCTTCTTTACTTTCCAGTGATCGATATCCTGACGAACGCGCAGCATATCGCTGCGGCCAATCATTTCGTTCACGGTACGGAAACCAAGCTCAGCCATATTCTCGCGAAGATCCTGTGCCAGGAAGCGGAAGAAGTTTACTACGTGATCAGGATCACCGGTAAATAGCTTACGCAGATCCGGATCTTGTGTTGCTATACCTACCGGGCATGTATTCAGGTGACACTTACGCATCATGATACATCCTTCCACTACAAGTGCAGCGGTTGCAACACCCCACTCTTCAGCACCGAGCATGGCGGCTACCGCTATATCTTTACCGGTACGGATCTGTCCGTCAGTTTGAAGTGTAACGCGGCTTCTCAGATTATTTTTTACAAGCGTCTGATGTGCTTCTGCAAGACCAAGTTCCCAAGGTAAACCTGCGTGACGCATCGAGCTGATCGGTGATGCACCTGTTCCGCCATCAGCACCCGAGATTAATATAGCATCTGCTTTTGCTTTTGCTACACCGGCGGCAACAGTACCAACACCAGCCTGCGATACAAGCTTCACATTAATACGTGCCTGACGGTTAGCATTCTTCAAATCAAAGATCAACTGGGCAAGATCTTCAATAGAATATATATCGTGGTGAGGAGGAGGTGATATCAAACCAACACCCGGTGTTGAGTGACGAACACGACCAATCCATTCATCTACTTTATGACCTGGTAACTGTCCACCTTCGCCGGGTTTAGCACCTTGCGCCATCTTGATCTGCAGCTCATCTGCATTCGACAGGTAGTAGCTTGTTACACCGAAACGTCCGGAAGCAACCTGCTTGATAGCAGAACGTTCCCAGTCACCGTTTTCTTTTTTCTCATAGCGGATCTCATCCTCTCCACCTTCACCGCTGTTGCTCTTACCGCCTATACGGTTCATCGCAATAGCAAGTGTAGTGTGTGCTTCGAATGATATCGATCCGAATGACATTGCACCTGTGGCAAAACGTTTGAAGATTTCTTCAACAGGTTCAACCTCGCTTAATGGTATAGGGTTACGCTTCTTGAACTCGAACAATCCGCGGATCGTAAGTTGATCACGGGTTTGATCGTTTATCTTCTGCGCATACTTTCTATAGAGATCGTAGTTGTTTGTCTTCGTAGAGTGTTGCAGCAAGTGTATAACTTCAGGGCTGAACATGTGCTTCTCGCCTCTGCGCTTCCACTGATATACACCACCCACCTGCAGCTCTTTACTGTCGGTAGCAAATGCAAGTTTATGACGAACCAGTACTTCGCTTGCTACATCATCGAATGATAAACCTTCGATACGACTGATCGTGCCACGGAAACATTTTTCCATTACATCACTGCCAAGTCCTACCGCTTCAAAGATCTGCGATGACTGGTATGACTGCAATGTACTGATACCCATCTTCGACATTACTTTCAACAAGCCGTTACCAATTGCTTTCTGGAAGTTTGCATACGCTTCTTCATCTGCAAGCGGCTTGTAGAACATGCCGTGCTTGTTCATCGAATGTATACTTTCCAGTGCTATATATGGATTCACTGCACTTGCACCATAACCGATGATGGTTGCAAAGTGTTGTACTTCCCATGCATCGCCCGCTTCTACTACAAGACCAGCCTGTGTACGAATACGTTTCTCTACGAGGTACTGATGAACGGAACCTACTGATAACAATGAAGGTATAGGAGCATACTCGTTGCTGATTTTCTTATCGGAGAGTATAAGTATTTTTTTACCGGCACGTACTGCTTTCTCAGCTTCACAGCAAATGCGATTTATACTTTCTTCCAGTCTGCCAGGTTCACCATCTGCCTTGAACACGCATTGAATAACTGCATATTCAAATCCCTGGTCTTGCAGATGCTTGAGTTTTTCAAGATCATCGTTCAGCAACACCGGTTGTGAGATGTGTATCTGGCGTGTATGCTCAGGTGTTTCATCCAGCACATTGAGACTTGCGCCTACACGTGTGAAGAGAGACATTACAAGACGCTCGCGGATCGGATCGATCGGAGGGTTACTTACCTGTGCAAAATGTTGTTTGAAATAGTTCGAGATATGGCGACTCTCTTTTGAAAGTACAGCGAGTGGAGTATCATCTCCCATCGAACCAATCGCTTCATATCCTTTTTCTGCCATCGGCAGAATGATGGTCTTGATATCTTCCGAAGTATATCCGTATGCATTCTGGCGTTGAACAAGTGTCTTCTCATCGAAGCTTGTCTCAACCCATTCTACCTCCGGCTCCAGACGAAGCTTGAGGCGATTCTGAATGATCCAGTTATAGTATGATTTACCTTCGTATACCGAACGCTTCACTTTTTCATCATCGAGCACTTTACCTTTCTCGGTATCGATCATGAGCATCTTACCCGGTGTGATGCGCCCTTTTTCCAGTACATCTTTTGGATCGATGGTTAACGCACCAGCTTCGGATGCTGCGATCACACGACCAGAACGTGTAACGCAATAGCGAAGCGGACGAAGTCCGTTACGATCCAACGTGGCCCCTATACGCACACCATCAGTAAACACCAATGCTGCAGGACCATCCCACGGCTCCATCATCGAAGCGTGATATTTATAAAATGCTTTACGGTGCGGATCCATCAGCTTGTTATCCTGCCATGCTTCCGGCACCAGCATCATCATTACGTGTGGTATAGTTCTGCCAGACAACACGAGCATTTCAACCAGTGCGTCAAGATTGGCAGAGTCTGATCCATCCGGACTTGTAATCGGTAAAAGTTTTTTCAACTCATCTTCCGTAAACAATGTCGATTTGAAGAGAGCTTCTTTCGACTTCATTTTGTTTACGTTACCACGAATAGTATTGATCTCTCCGTTGTGTGCTATATATCGGAAAGGCTGCGCCAGCTTCCAGTTTGGAAATGTATTGGTAGAGAAGCGTGAGTGAACAAGCGCCATCGCTGTCTTCAAACGCGAATCCTGCAGATCGTTGAAATATATTCTTAACTGCTCAGTACGAAGCTGTCCTTTGTAAACAATGGTACGCGCAGAAAAGCTTGTTATATAAAATTCTTTGTTGTTCCCCTTAACTGTATTGGCAACTGCATGCAAAGAATAGTTACGCAATACGAATAGTTTTCTTTCAAAAGCATCTCCTGTAACCGTTTCATCAAGCGGCTTTACAAATACTTGTTCAATAACCGGTTCTACTTCAGCAGCACCTGGGCCGGGCACGCTGTGGTCAACGGGTACTACACGAAATCCGATCAGCTCTAAACCAAGTTCTTTAATATTCTTGCGCAATACCTCACGGCATGCATTGCTTACTTTTTTGTCGCGGGGGAAGAATACCATACCCACGCCATACTTGCCTGGAGCTGGGAGCTCGAAGCCAAGGCGTTTCGCTTCATCTGCAAAAAAGTCATAGGGGATTTGAATCAATACACCCGCGCCATCTCCGGTTTTAGGACTGCTGCCTTTACCGCCACGGTGCTCCATGTTTTCAAGCATGGTAAGAGCATCGAGCAGGTTTTGGTTCGTCTTTGTACCATTGATGTTGGCAACAAAGCCGATACCACAGGCATCATGTTCCAGTTCTGGGGTGTACAAACCACGGCTGGTTGTTTCTTTCATCTTTCTTTCTGGTTAGTTTGTCTGGTTGTAAAAAAGGGTGTGTGTCATCCGTTTAGGGCAAAACGGAGTCTATAAAATTATGGATAAAACAGAAGATATTTCTGGATAAAACTAAACTGCCAGAATTTTTGGAATCTTTTCAGATTTAATTCAAAACATTTTAAAAACTAGAAAACGAACACGATTGCACCATAGCTGATTTTGAAAATTTTAATAATTACCGAAAACGGTTGAGGATTCTTCAATGGTGTCAGACAAAAATGAAGTGATTTTTATTGTTCTATTAACTTTTTTTAACAGCTCGTACCATCTCCTTTTTTCCGGGAGGGCCGGGCAAAGTTTCCACATCCAAACCAAGTGATTTCAAGTCTCGCTTCAGTTGACCTTTCGCGCAGTAGGTTACAAATATACCGTCAGCACGCATCGCATTTACGACTTGACTCAACACATCGATTTCCCACATTTCAGGTTGCTTGTTGGGAGCAAATGCATCAAAATATATGAGGTCGAACTCTGATGTGAAATCAATTTGTTGTAACGATGTTTGAAGTTTGCGCAGATTGAAATTCGAAGTGATGGAAACTACTTCATTCCATTTTGCTTCATGAAGCTGGTTGAATTTTTCCTGTAGCCCAACGGAATCTATATAGTTTAACTTCGACCATATTGTTTCCGGCACAGGGAATGTTTCGAGCGATGTATAGTGGATAATGTTGTCAGGGAGTTCAAGTGCACGTTGTACTGTAAGCAATGCGTTGAGGCCTGTACCAAAACCAACTTCAAGAATGGAAATATCTTTTTGAGATTTGCGTTGAAGAAAATAATCAAGCCCTTCTTTTATAAAAACGTGAATGGACTCTTGCAGTGCTCCGTGTTTGGAGTGATACGTTTCATTGAGTGCCGTGTTGAGCAATGAATGCGAACCGTCTGATGTGGTGATGATTTCTATACTCATAGTTGGGTTCCCGCAGATTCACACAGATTTTCGCAGATATAGTTTCATCCTCTTTACAACAGCTGTACAAATCAAAACACTTTCACGTATATACTAGTTATGCATACATCAATTTTCCCTTCGGCTCGGGAATAGGACGATTGAGACTCTTAGCCGTTTCAATCCACTGCATAATCACTTCATTAACATTGGAGAGTGCTTCCTGATGCGACTTGCCATCCGCCATGCATCCTGGAAGTTCAGGCACTTCAGCCAAAAACATATTATCATCTTTACTCCAGTAGATGATAACTTCATATCGATGATTAGCTTCCATAATTTGCGTTAAGTCTATATTTCAAAACCAGCATTCTAACCTGTTTCACCTGATACGGTTTTGCTTTGCCCGAATCAGGCTGAAGATTTATTATCTCTTCTATTCCTTCCTTATAAAAGATGTGGTGGCTCCCTTTAATTCGAACTTCAAAGCCCAACTTCTTCAACAAAGATACAAGATCTTCGAAATCAAAACTTTTATCAGCATTCCCTTGTAAAAGCTTCAGTAGTATTTTTTCAAACTTGCTCATCTTTCATTATTAACACAACGGCTGAGGCATTCACCCCTTCTTCACGACCAACGTAACCAAGTTTCTCATTGGTGGTGGCTTTAATGGAAACATCTTCTTCGGTGATATTCATCAATGGGGCTAACACTTTTTTCATTGCATCGATGTGTGGATTTACCTTGGGTTTCTCGAGACAAACGGTGCAATCTACATTGCCTACTTTCCATCCGCGTTCGTGCAGCATGGCTGTAACTTCTTTCAAAAAGAATTTACTGTCCATGCCTTTCCAGCGATTGTCGGTGTTGGCAAAGTGATAGCCTATATCACGGAGGTTTGCTGCGCCCAGTAACGCATCACATATAGCGTGTATGAGTACATCGGCATCGGAGTGTCCAACAGCCCCCTTGGTGGCTGGCAGCTTTATACCGCCTAACCAAAAGTCGCGGCCTTCTTCGAGTTCATGTACATCGAAACCCATTCCTACTCGTATCTTCATTCTTCAGTGATTTTTAAATCCATGGCACAAAGGCCACAAAGGAACTGCACAAAGTTGCACAAAGAAATTACTTTAAAAATATACTCTCCGGATATTTTACTTCAACCAAATATAGCGCATGCGGTGGCACATTGGCACCGGCCTCCCTGCGGTCGCGACTATCCAGTATATCCTGAAATTCTTTCAACGATGTTTTCCCGGTGCCTACATCGAGCAGCGTCCCAACAGTAGCGCGCACCATGCCTCGTAAAAAACGATTGGCAGTAATGTAAAATTCAAGCAAAGCATCGCGTTGCCTCCACTCCGCTTTCTTTATATCACACATAAAATTATTGACATCTGTTTTTACTTTACTAAGACTCTCAAAGTCATGCTTGCCAATCATCAACGCAGCTGCTTCATTCATGCGTGCTATATCGAGGGCTTTAAAGTAATGCAATGCGAGGCCTTCAAGAAATGGATTCTTTTTGGTTGTGATTCTGTATATATAGCTTCGCTCGTTGGCGTCATACCGTGCATGTGCTTCGTCTTTTACACGATGTACAGAGGGTATAGCTATATCTTTCGGCAGAAACGAATTGAGTTTCAAAACTAATTTCTCCTGGTCAAATTTGTTTTGAATATCAGCGTGAAAAAATTGCTGCTCGCAATGAACTCCTGTATCCGTACGACCACTTCCTACAATACTAATTTCTTCACGCAACAATTTAGAAAGCGCATCCTCCACAACAGCCTGCACACCGGTAGCGTTATTCTGACTTTGCCATCCGCTATAGTTGGTACCGTTGTAAGAAATCTCGAAGAAGAAACGCATGTCTCGATGTGTTTAGGTGTTTACGTGTGTAGGTGTCTACGTACACACGTGCAAACATAGCTAAAGGAAGCCAGAATCAAGAAGTAAGAAGTAAGTAGAGGATCTTTAGGTATAGTGTCTGGTTACCTAGACGATTCTATTGCTTTGAGGTATGCGTTTAGAAGTTTGCTTACTTCTTCGGAGATTTTCTCAAGATTTTTATCTCTGCCATAGTCCAGATCGCTGGCAAGTAAAATGTAGTAACGACTCTCTTCTAACGAACCCTGAGCTATATTTAATATTCTGATTTTATCCAACTTCGATCGTTTAGCATACCCTTCAGCAATGTTAGCAGCGATGGAAGTAGCTGCTCGTCTGAATTGTGAAATAAGACAATAACGCTCCTCTTTAGGAAAAGACGCTGTATACTTATAAACGGCTAAAACAAAATGATGTGCTCGTTGCCAAACAATAAGATCCTTAAAACTTTTCGATGTACTCATAACGGTTTTTAAAAATTGATTAGTGAAAAAAATTACTTCTTACTTCTTACTTCTTACTTCTTACTTCTTACTTCTTACTTCTTACTTCTTAACTTCTTAAATTTTCTCAAAAACAACAGCCGCCCCCTGCCCTACACCAATGCACATCGTTGCCAGGCCGTACTTTATATTTTGTTTTTTCATTTCATAGAGGAGTGTTGCGCTGATACGTACGCCACTGCAGCCGAGCGGGTGTCCCAAAGCAATAGCCCCACCGTTGACGTTGACGGTTTTGGGATCGAGATCGAGGTTGCGGATGCAGGCTATAGATTGTGCTGCAAAGGCTTCATTAAGTTCGGTGAGACCTATATCCGATAGTTTTAGTCGGGCACGCTTCAGTGCTTTTTGTGTTGCCGGCACAGGACCTATACCCATATAGGCGGGATCAACTCCGGCTACTGCCGTTGATACAACTCGCGCCAGTGGTGTCAAATTATATTGCTTTAGTATATCTTCTGTCACCACCAGGCAAGCAGCTGCACCATCGTTTATACCGGAAGAGTTTCCGGCAGTTACCGTTCCGTTCGCCTGGAAAGCCGGCTTGAGTGTTGCCAGTTTCTCGAGTGTTGTCGCGCGAGGGTGTTCGTCTTTTTCGAAAAGAAAAAATTCGTCTTTTGATTTCGGAACGGGGACTGCTACAATTTCTTCCTGAAACTTTCCCTGTGTATAGGCTTGCTGATAGCGTGTTTGTGATTGGTAGGCAAATGCATCCTGTTCTTCGCGGGTGATCTTCCACTTTGCTGCTACATTTTCAGCAGTCTCTCCCATGGAATAAGGATGATATAGCTTGGAGAGTTTCGAATTTATGAAGCGCCATCCCATCGTAGTATCAAATATCTCCTGCTTGCGTGCAAAGGGTTCTTCCGCTTTTGCCATTACAAAAGGAGCGCGACTCATGCTCTCCACACCGCCCGCTATATACACGTCACCGTTGCCTGTCATTATACCTTGTGTTGCCTGCATGATGGCTTGTAATCCGGAAGCGCATAATCGATTTACAGTCACGCCACCAGCCTCAACCGGCAAGCCTGCCAGGAGTAGTGCCATGCGCGCTACATTTCGATTATCTTCACCGGCCTGGTTGGCTGCACCGAAGATCACATCCTCAATCGCCTTTATATCCAGCGATGGATTTCGTTTGAGCAGTTCGCGTATCACATTCGCTGCCAGATCATCCGGACGTACGGTGGCTAACGTACCACCAAATTTTCCGATCGGTGTGCGCACGATGTCAACAATATATACTGGTCTCATAGATGTGTTTTAATGTGGATGATTTTTTACGGTGATAATGAAAATACAAAATCACCAGGGGAAACAGCTATGCATCTTCAACAGAAGCCGGGTGGTTTAAATTTTCTTTTTACTTTTGCCAGGCTTATAACTAAGTAAGCAAGTTAACGCAACCCCCACATGTGGCAAAGAATTCAAACTGTATTTCTGGCGCTCGCCATCATTAGTTTAATCGCAGCGATCTTCCTGCCGATCTGGGTCTTTCAGGATCCTTCCGGCAAATCGCATGAGCTATACGCTTTACATTATACCATCGTGGATAACGGAGCACGTACCACTACATACTTCCCATATTCGATAACGGCCATTCTGTTGGTAGCAGCTGCTACACTGGCGTTTATGGAGATCAGAAAATTCAAAGACCGCGTTACGCAGATTAAACTCGGTGCACTTAACTCATTGTTTATAGCAATCGCGCTGTGTGCCGGTGTTTACTTTGGTACTACCATGATTAAAACTTTTCAGGGAGGCACATATGGTCTGGGGTTATGGCTGCCAGCTGTAGCGGTCGTGTGTAACTGGGCTGCCATTCGTTTCATCAAGCGCGATGAAAGAATGGTGCGCGACTCCGACAGACTCCGGTAATGCTGCCATCCTGACACAATC
This sequence comes from uncultured Chitinophaga sp., assembly GCA_966211525.1. GTDB lineage: Bacteria > Bacteroidota > Bacteroidia > Cytophagales > Cyclobacteriaceae > Ohtaekwangia. The sequence goes on from CBIHOZ010000056.1 coordinate 27,879, forward strand.
ATTCTTCTGGAATAACATTTGAAATCCTCGGCTCCGAGGATTTTTTATTTTAAAAACCGTTTAAAACCTGACAACTATGGCAGAAACAGTAGATGCGCGTGAAAAAGGTACCATTTCTATTCACACCGAGAATATCTTTCCGATCATTAAAAAATTTCTTTATTCCGACCATGAGATATTCCTGCGCGAACTGGTATCCAATGCAGTAGACGCAACTCAGAAATTAAAAAAACTTTCTTCCATCGGTGAGTTCAATGGCGAACTTGGCGAACTGCGTGTTGAAGTAAGTTTCGATAAAGATAAAAAGACCATCACCGTGAGCGACCGTGGTATCGGTATGACTGGTGATGAGATCAAAAAGTATATCAACCAGATCGCTTTCTCAGGAGCAACTGAATTTGTAGAAAAATTCAAAGACAAAGGTGATGCAAAAGACATCATTGGAAAATTCGGTCTTGGTTTCTACTCAGCCTTTATGGTGGCTGATAAGGTGGAAATCATTTCCCGTTCGTATAAAGCCGAAGAGAATGAAGCAGCGCGTTGGGAGTGCGATGGGTCAACTGAGTTTGAACTGAGTGCTGCCACGAAGAAAGATCGCGGTACCGATATTATACTATATATCAACAGTGAATCAGAAGAGTTTCTGGATGAATGGAGGCTGAACAGTATACTTGAAAAATACTGCAAGTTTCTGCCGGTTGAGATCAAGTTCGGAACGAAAAACGAAAATGTAGAAGATGGTACAGATGCTGAAGGTAAACCTCAGTATAAAACGGTTACTGTCGATCGCATCATAAATAATCCGGCTCCGCTCTGGGCAAAATCGCCAAGCGATTTAAAGGATGAAGATTACCTGAAGTTTTATAAAGAACTATATCCGTTCTCCGAAGAACCGCTTTTCTGGATACACCTGAATGTTGACTATCCGTTCAATTTAACCGGTGTGCTATATTTCCCGAAGGTAAAGAACGATTTCGAATTACAGCGTAACAAAATTCAGCTATACTCCCGCCAGGTATTTATTACAGATGAGGTGAAAGATGTAGTGCCTGATTTTCTCATGTTGCTGCACGGTGTATTGGATTCTCCGGATATACCACTCAACGTATCGCGTAGTTATTTGCAGAGCGATGCCAACGTGAAAAAGATCAGTCAGCACATTACAAAGAAAGTTGCTGATAAACTCCAGGAGATCTTCAGAAAAGATCGTGCTGACTTCGAGAAGAAATGGGATGATATCAACATCTTCGTAAAGTATGGTATGATCAGCGATGAGAAGTTCTATGAAAAAGCGAAAGACTTCGCATTGTTCAAGAACATAGACAAGCAGTATTTCACCTTTGAAGAGTATAAAGAAAAGGTGAAGCCGAACCAGACCGACAAAGACAGCAATCTGGTATATATATACGCTTCCGATGCCGGCAAGCAAGACAGCTTTATACAGGGAGCGAAAAATAAAGCGTACGATGTATTGTTACTCGATGGCGTACTGGATAGTCACTTCATCAATACACTCGAGCAAAAACTGGAGAAAGTACAACTGAAGCGTGTCGACAGCGAAACAGCCGACAAACTTGTAGACAAAGATGAAAAGATTGAAAGTGTATTAAGCACAGAAGAAATAGAACAGGTTAAGTCTGTCTTCGACAAGGCGATCAACAACAAGAACTTCACGGTATCTGTTGAGCCAATGTCGCCAAATGATTTACCGGTTGTTGTTACCATGAGCGAGTTTATGCGCAGAATGAAAGACATGGCGAAGACCGGTGGCGGTGGTGGCTATGCTTTTATGGGAGCTATGCCTGATAACTATAATGTAGCTGTGAACGGCAATCACCCGATCACACAAAAAATTCTGAAAGCAGATGGCGATGAAGCAAAAGCAAAACTTGCCAAGCAGGCGTATGACCTTGCGCTGCTCTCTCAGAACATGCTAACAGGTGCAGACCTTACCAACTTTATCAAACGCAGTGTTGAACTGGTATCGTAATCAACTATATATATAAATGAAGAAGGTGCTTCGCGAAACGAAGCACCTTTTTTATTTGTCTTTATTTACCGGCAGCACTTTGGTTCCACTCATATACCTTGTCGGCAATTTCAATGAGTAATTCAGGATCTTTCTCGAGTGCATTTCCAATTACGATCATATCGGCACCGGCTTCCAACGCTTTCAATGCTTTTTGGGTTGTGTTGATACCTCCGCCTACAATAAGCGGCACGTTAACGGCTTTGCGTACAGCAGCAATCATGCGCGCGCTGATTTCCTTTTCAGCACCACTGCCGGCATCCAGATATATAGCTTGCAATCCCAGCATTTCGCCAGCCATAGCCGTGCAGGCAGCCAGTGAATATTTATCATCGGGTATAGGCATCGTGTTGCTGATATAGGCTACGGATGTAGTGCGGCCTGAGTTTATCAGCATATAGCCTGTAGGTATAACTTCAAGTTTTGTATTGCGAATTACCGGTGCAGCAATAACATGTTGCCCAATCAGTAACTCGGGGTTTCTTCCGGAGATGAGGGAAAGGAATAATATACCATCGGCAGACGAATCGATCTGCATGGAATTACCGGGGAAGAGTATAACCGGTATCGTAACGTTCTGCTTGATCTGCTTGACTACATCCGATAAGTTTGTAGTAGTGACGAGGCTTCCTCCTACCAGGAAATAATCCACGCAATTTTCACTGGCCAGGTTGATCAGTTGATTGAGGTTAGCAGGTTCCTCAACCTTATCCGGATCAATCAGTATAGCAATGGATTTCTTACCCGATTGCTTGCTGGTGCGCAGTGACTGAATAATGTTCATGCTTTGGTTTCGGTCTTCTCTTCAGCTTTTTCCTGCAGGTATTCCGCTAACTTTTCTTTGGCAATATTTAGTAGCAGCGTTACTGCCTGGCTCGCCAGCACCGTACCAATCTGCGATACTATACCGGGAGTTGAAGGCTCGGCAACAACTTCGGCTTCCACTAAACGCTCCGGTGCAGCAGCGGCAGCGTGTACAATTTTTACTTTACGTTTCGATTTCTTCTTCTTTGAGCCACCTGCTAATGCACGCACCAGGAAATACGTAGCTGCAAGTGAACCTCCTATGATCAGCGCGTTTGTAACGGCTTTCTGTGTACGCTCCGAAATTAACTTTACTTCGTCTTCAATTTGCTCGCGATGTTTTGCTGACTTCTTCAGCAACTCGCTCTTCATATCGTTCGTCTCGAGTAATTCCATAGTATTACTTTTTCTTTTTTGTCATTATTTCACCAAGCTCTTTTTCCAGTTTGTTAAAAATTGTTCCGCGCGATAAGAACGTAACAATTGCCAACAGCAGATAGAATGCTGCAATAACCGCGAAGCCTCCGAATGTGCCCATCGATTCACTGAGTTTAAAGGCAAGGGCAACGCTGAAGAAAACAATAAACAGTACAAAGGTAAATGCTACTACAATAAATACCGCTACCCGCGAGAGGCCCTTCGCTAAGTCTTCCTTTATCTCAAGCTTCATCAACTCAACCTTCGTCTCTACATAGCCTGTGAGATTCTGAATCAGGTTATCAAGTTTCAAAAACTTTAACACCGAGTCCTTAATCATATTCCTTTAGCGTAAAAAATGAGTCCACGCAATATAGACAGAAGATCGGACTTTAGGTTGCTACTGTTCTTCGAACTTCACGAGCTTTTCGGTGTTTACAAGCACCGTGTCGTGTTTTACGGTTTGGCGTTGCAGCATCAGCTTCAGCGGGGCGCTGATATAGTAACGAAGGGTAATGGAGTCTGCAGACTCCGGGTATTTTACATGGCACACATATACCGAGTCGAACGTGTGAGAAGCAAATTCCATCTTCTTCACTATCTGATCAATACATGCTTTATAACGGCCTTGTGCATCGGCACCGTCCCAGCAGAAACCGGGGCGGTCTAACAAAAACATTTTATCGCCTACAAACAACGTGGTATTCTTTACGGATACAGGGTAGATTAATGAAGGCTCTTCATTCGTCAACGGCTCCTGTCCCTGAAACTGCGACCACTCACCACTTTGCTTACGTTTGTTGATGCGCGCCACTATGCGATAGTGGTTCACTTCTTCAACACTTCGGTTCTCATAGGTAAGTCTATAGGTGCGAATGGAATCCTGGTTAAAGTAAATCAGCGAGAACGGAATGAAGAAATATGTGAGGAGCAGAAACAAAAATCCGATGAGCCTGTATTGAAGTGTAAGTTTACCCAAACCACTGGCGAGTTCAATGGGAAGTCTGCGCAGCACCGGTATAGGGAAGAACAGCGTTACACCGATGAGGTTGAACAAGAAGTGAGCAATAGCTATACTGATGGCACTCGCAGTGTTGGCATTGAGTGTTGCCGCTATAAATGCTGTAATGGTAGTGCCCACATTCGCGCCCATAATAAATGGTGCCGCTTGTTTAAGACTGGTGATGCGCTTGGCAACGATCGGTACAACAACAGAAGTAGTAATGGTACTGGAACGTATCGCTGCCGTGGTGAGTAAACCCCACGAAAAAGATTTGATCTGATTTTTAAAGAAGAAACGACTGAAAACTTCCGGAGATTTTGCTTTGAGCAGATCCGAGATCAGTCTTCTGAACATCAATATCGATCCGAACAACATTACCAGCGCCAGCACCACCAGTATAAATGCGTTCGGTATAATATGCTGAAGGAAATCCGTAACGAATGAAAAACCGAACGATGAATGTGTTGTCTCCTGCGGTATAGCAACTGCCGAGGGTTTAAAAAATACCTGTGCTATGCGAAATGATATGGACGAAAGAAAGCTATAGTAATACTCCAGCGGAAACAATACAAAAACCGTAAGCAGGTTGAAGAACACGTGATACGATCCGGCTGCCACCGCTCGTCTGAATTCTTTCTTCCGACTGATGAAGCCTAACGATACAATCATACCCGTAATAGTAGTGCCTACGTTGGCACCCATAATAATGGGTATAGCACTCTCCAGCGTAATTGCACCCGATGCCACAAAAGCAACCACCAGCGATGACGTGGTCGAACTGCTTTGCAACATGGCTGTAATGAGCAGGCCAATAAACAAACCGGCAAATGGATTAGACGTGGCGAGCAGAATGGTTTCAGCTACGCTTCCGCCCAAATGCTGCGATGATGACACGAGCAGATCGAGTGCTAACAGAAACAGCAGCAGCGCTCCGAGTATATAGAGGATAATCCGGAGATTGCTCCAGATTTTTTTGTTTTGATTCTGATCCGTGAGTGGTGCTGTTTCCAAATGTCAACTATGAGCGTAAAGATAAACCAGGTTATGTAACAAGAATAGTTCTATAATATTTTTAACACAGGCTTAACATAGAAGCCGGTATACACCTATTGACGATCAAGTTTAGGGGTGATATAGTACGTTATGAAGTATACCAGTATGCCTATCAATGGCAGACATACGATCAGTAAAATCCACAAAGCTTTATCCGACACCGGTATTCTGCGTCTCATCAGGTGCACGAGTGTTAGTATCAATACCGGCACCATCATAAATAAAATGATCAGCCAGAGGATAAGTCCTATACCGGGTGTAAGTAGATCCATGGATATAAATAATAATTGGTGTTCCTTCGAATGTATATACTATACCAGCTCCAGCTCCTTCACCGCCATCCAGGCCATTAGTCCAGGGCCGATCTTCAACGCATCTTCGTCAATATCAAATGTAGGTGTATGCACATACGATTTGATTCCCTTCTCCACATTGCTGGTACCTAAACGATAGAACGATGCCGGTATAATTTGCGAGTAGTAAGCAAAATCTTCAGCACCCAGCGTTATATCAATATCGTATACATTTTCCTTACCAACATACTCTTCTGCCGCCAGCTTCAGTCTTCGCGTTAGCTCCGGATTATTCTCAAGATAAGGATATCCGCGTGATATATCTACTTCGCAACGGCCGCCCATGCCTTCAGCTATACTTTCGGCCATCTTCTTTATTTTCTCAAGGCCGGACTCGCGCCACACTTCATTCATGGCGCGAAATGTTCCGGCTATATTTACTTCATCCGGTATAATATTCGTAGCACCTTTACCAATGATGTTACCAAACGTTAACACCGTTGGTTGCTTCGGACTCGCATTACGACTGATGATCTGTTGCAAAGCTATAATGATATGCGATGCGATAACGATCGGATCAATCGCCAGATCGGGTGCAGCACCGTGACCGCCTTTACCTATTACACGCAGGTAAATTTCATCGGCACTCGCCATATACATGCCTTCGCGAAAACCAATTTTACCGGCCGGCAACAAGGGAAAAACGTGCTGGCCAATGATACCTGCAGGTCGTGGATTTTCGAGTGCACCATCTTTAATCATATACGATGCTCCTCCCGGATTTTTTTCTTCACCCGGCTGAAATAAGAAACGAACCGTGCCTTCGAACTGATCTCTTACGTCATTCAGAATTTTGGCAGTACCCAGCAGTGACGATGTATGTACATCATGTCCGCAGGCATGCATCACACCTTCATTTTTACTTTTATAGGGAACATTGTTTGCTTCAACAATGGGCAGCGCATCCATATCGGCACGCAGTGCGATGGTTTTCTTATCAGGATTTTTGCCTTTCACTTCGGCAACCAGTCCCGTAGTAGCGAGACTTTCAATCTTATTTATTCCGAACGACCGTAGTTTTTCATCAACATACTTTACGGTATTAAATTCCTGATAAGACAATTCAGGATTTGCATGTAAATACCTGCGATACTCCACCACCTGATCACTGTACGCCTGCGAAAGTGATTTTATTCTTTCCAAAAGACTCATAAGACACGTTTATAAACTCAAAAGTAAATCTACTTCCGCAGATTGAAAAAAATACACGAAAGCCACGGGATCAATTAAAAATATTGAAAAAGTTTAGGGTAACGTTAAGGGTGCCTTACTCGGAGTGTGTCTTCATTACCTGAAAAAACCGGTGCAACAGTAACTCACATACTTCTTGTAAAAGAACTTTGTGAAACCAATGATTACTTTGAAATTCGAATTTTTCTTTAACCCATAATAATCCAGATGCAAATGCATAGAAAAATCCTCATGGTTGTTATAGCCATGATCAGTGTGTCCGCAGCGTACGCCCAGGATACTCCTATGAAAAACCTGTCCCTGCAAGACATGTCTGCCTTTAAGCCACAAGCGGGCAACTGGCAGATTGTCGGTGATGTTACGATCGACCCAACCATCGACATTCACCATGAACCTGAAAAAGCTCCTGTTGAAACCGGAAAGAAAAAAAAGAAATCAAAAGAAGAAGCAGCTCCTAAAACTCCGCAGGCTGTAACTTTTACAGCGGGCACCGGGGTGCTGCTGAACATGAATGATGAGTCGAAAAAAGATAACCTCGTTTCTGCATTTGAGCATGGTGATATAGAACTTGAACTTGAAGTAATGTTGCCGAAGGGATCTAACTCCGGCATTTACCTGCAAGGCCGCTACGAAGTTCAGTTGCTCGACAGCTGGGGAGTAAAGAGTCCATCGTTCTCCGATATAGGCGGTATATACCGGAACTGGGAGAGTGAACCTTCTAAAATATACATGGGCAAAGCTCCGCTGACGAATTCTGCGAAAGCACCAGGCCTCTGGCAAAAGATGAGTATATCTTTTCGCGCTCCCAAGTTCGATGCTTCCGGAAAGAAAATTGCCAACGCGCGTTTTGTTTCCGTTGAGCTGAATGGCGTTAAGATTCACGACAACGTAGAAGTACCACTGCCTACCGGCGGACCGATTGAAAACAACGAGAAGGCTACTGGCCCGTTGATGATCCAGGGTGACCATGGTCCGGTTGCATTCCGCAATGTTCGTTACAAGCTTATGAAGGAAACAAAAGTTTCGCTGAGCGATGTAAGCTACAAAGCATTTAAAGGAACCTTCAGCGAAGTTGATGATTTTGCTACATTAAAGCCTGTAAAGTCTGGAGCAACATCTGAATTATCAGCAGAAGTACTCGATGATGAAAATATGTATGGTATCATTTATACCGGCAAGCTAAGTATACCGGAAGATGAAACGTACTACTTCGACATCAGCTATACCGGAGGTATAACATTGTCGATCAACAACCAGCGACTGATCGATGAGCAACGTCCGGATGGTGGCGGAAGACAGCGTGCTACACTTGCACTCAAAGCCGGCACATATCCATTCGAGATCGCTAATTTTAAAACTGCTTCGTGGATGCCGCCACGTCTTGGTTTCACAGCGCAAACTGCCAACTCATACCCGGTAGTATTAAATGCCTATAATTCGTTTCCTCCGGATGATGATCCTACATCTCCTATATTGATCACGGCAGGTGCTGAACCAAGATTACTCCGCGCATTTATAGATTTCAAGAGAGACAGACGTCAGCGACTTACACATACCATTGGCGTGGGCGATCCTGCGAAGATTAACTATGTATATGATCTTGGCTCCGGTAATCTTGCCTGTGTATGGCGTGGTGAATTTGTAAATGCTACTCCGATGTGGCACGATCGCGGTGATGGATCGTTCCGTCCGCTGGGTGCTGTGCAATATTTATTTATAGGACAACCGCTCGCATTCCTCGCCAATGCCAATGAAGCGTTCCCGACAACCGGTAAAGATGGCGAGTTCCGTTCCAAAGGCTATACCATTGAAGAAGCTACCCGCAGACCTGTATTTAAATATACTTATCAGGGACTCGATGTAGAAGACAAAGTATATCCGGACGATAATGCGCGAAGCATTACCCATGAAGTTGCGATAAAGAATCGCGGTACAAAAACAGGTTTGTATTATAAACTTGCCGAAGGTTCCAGCATTACAAAAAATCCAAACGGATCGTATGCGATCGATGATAAGCAATACTATATACAGACGGCTGCACCGGCCACGATACGCGATGTAAATGGCAAGAAGGAATTGGTAGTAGCGGTAGACGGAAGCAATGTAAAATATACAATCATCTGGTAACCGATAAAGCATTGAATTGACATGAAGAACTTTATAAAGATATATTTCATAGCAGCTGCTTTACTGGTAAGCACGCTATATGCAGAAGCACAAAGAATTCCTACGGAGGATGATTACTACAAGATCATTACCATACCGGCACCCGAAGGTGTATTGCTTGAGGTAGGTGGTGTCGCTACATTACCCGATGGACGAATTGCCGTATCAACCCGCAGAGGTGATGTATGGGTTATTGAAAATGCAGCGTTAGCCGAAGGTGGAGCACCAACCTATACGTTGTTTGCTTCCGGGTTGCACGAACCTTTAGGACTTGCCTATAAAGACCAGGCACTCTATGCTGCACAGCGTGGTGAACTTACCAAACTCGTAGACACAAATGGTGATGGCAAAGCAGATGTATATGAGACTGTATATGCATGGCCACTGTCAGGTCACTATCACGAATATTCTTTCGGACCGAAGATCGCTCCGGATGGAAGTTTCTTTGTAACCGGTAACGTAGCATTCGGTGATGAAGAATGGTGGCGCGGTGAAAGCCGCAGACCGTGGAGAGGCTGGACGATGAAGATACATCCGGATGGTACACTGGAGCCTTGGGCTACCGGTATGCGTTCACCTTGCGGACTTGGAATGATTGATGGTGAATTTTTCTATGATGACAACCAGGGAGACTTTATGGGATCGGGAGGTATATTTCACGTAACGAAGGGAAGTTTTACAGGACACCCTGCCGGTTTACGCTGGACAAATTTACCCAACTCTCCTGTGAAGCTTACGTCAGAGCAGTTCTTCGCTGCTATTGATGAGCGCAGAATAAAAAAGAACGGGCAGCATGTGAAGCCTGAAAATATAGCGGACGAAAAAAATCCAAATTTACTTTACAAGTTTAAGGAGCAGTTTCCGGAAACACGTATACCGGCAGTATGGCTGCCACACGGAGTACTTGGTATATCTAACTCCGAAATTATCCGCGATGAGACAGCCGGTAAATTTGGTCCGTTCGCAGGACAGATCTTTGTTGGCGACCAGGGTCAAAGTAAAGTGATGCGTGTGGTGATGGAGAAAGTGAACGGAGAGTTTCAAGGTGTTGCTTTTGATTTCCGTTCAGGCTTTCAATCTGGTGTACTCCGTATGAACTGGGGACACGATGGCTCTATGTATGTAGGTGAAACGAATCGTGGCTGGGGTTCTGCCGGAACAACAAACTCCGGTTTGCAACGCCTGCTCTGGATGGGTAAAGTTCCGATGGAAATGAAAACTGTTCGTGCAATGCAGGATGGTTTTGAAATAGAATTTACCATGCCGGTAGATAAGAGTAAA